>JAVCCG010000117.1 GCA_030765605.1 Candidatus Alcyoniella australis | reverse complement strand
GCTTGATGAAAGAGGACTCCTCGATCATCGAGAGCAAGGTGCCGATCCTCGGCGACATCCCGGTTCTGGGCTATCTTTTTAAGTACCAGAATCGATCCAACAAGAAGACCAACCTGGTGATCTTCCTCACGCCGTACATTATCAAGGACGCCCGCGACCTCGAGGCGGTCACCCGCTTGCGCCACCAGCAGTTCGAACGCTTCCGCGAGGTCAACAGCGTGCCGCCGCGTCAGGGCGACCCACTGCCCGACCCGGCAACCTTCACGCCCAGTCCGGACGAACCGACCGGATCGCCGTACGAAACGATCGAGCCCGGCGTTCCCAGCGACGAGCAGGTTCTGCACGAGAACCTCGAGGACCCGGAACAGGGCGACAAATACGACGACGCAACCGACGATGAATCTGCTGGGCAGCCCGAACCCGATGCAACGCAAGACGATGACGACCGGCAGCAGGACGACGGCGCATAGACCATGAAACGCAATCTGGCCCAGATTCTGCAGCAGCGCGAGGTACTCACGGTCGCGCAGGTCGAGCAGGCCCGCGCCTACAGCGACGAGAAGGGACTGAGCTTTGCCCGGGCGGTTGTCAAGCTCAAGCTGGCCCGCGAGGTCGAGGTGCTGCGCGCCTGGGCCGAGCTGATCGGCCTGCCGTTCAGCGAGACCCTGCCCGACGAAAACATCGACCCGCTGCTGCTCAACCAGGTGCCGATTCAGTTTGCCAAACGTGCGTTGCTGTTCCCCTATGCGCGCGAGGATGGGCTGGTCAAGGTCGCCACGGGCAACCCGCTGGAGGTCAGCGCGCTGGACGACCTGCGCCAGATGCTCGGCGCCGAGCTCGAGCTGCTGGTGATGCCGCCATCCGAAGTGGTCAACGCGATCAACCTGGCCTACGACAGGGCCTCGGAATCCCAGGCCGAGGACGTGATGGACGACCTGGAGAAGACCGAAACCATCGAGGACATCAACCTCGAGGACGAGATCCGCGACATCATCGACTCGGACGACGAGGCCCCGATCATCCGGCTGGTCAACTCGCTGCTGTACAAGGCGATCAAACAGCGCGCCTCGGACATCCACATCGAGCCGTTCGAGAACGAGATGGCGGTGCGCTTCCGCATCGACGGCGTGCTCTACGAGATCATCAAGCCGGCCAAGCGCTTCCAGCAAAGCATCATCAGCCGCGTCAAGATCATGGCCAAGCTCAACATCGCCGAGAAGCGGCTGCCCCAGGACGGCCGGATCCGCATCAAGATCGCGGGCAAGGACATCGACATCCGCACCAGCGTGATCCCCACGGCCCACGGCGAGCGGGTGGTGATGCGCCTGCTGGACAAGAGCGCCGTACACCTCGACCTAACCGATCTGGGGATGCTCGGCGACACCCTTAAGGAGTTCGCCAAGCTGATCCGCAAGAGCCACGGCATCCTGCTGGTCACTGGGCCCACCGGCTCGGGCAAGACCACCACGCTCTACGCGGCGATCACCACGCTGAACAAGCCCGACGTCAACATCCTGACCATCGAGGATCCGATCGAGTACGAGGTCAAGGGAATCGGCCAGATGCAGGTCAATCCCAAGATCGAGCTGACGTTCTCCTCGGGTCTGCGTCACTTCCTGCGCCAGGACCCGGACATCATCCTCGTGGGCGAGATCCGCGACGTCGAGACCGCCGAGATCGCGGTCCAGGCCTCGCTAACCGGCCACCTGGTGTTATCGACCCTGCACACCAACGACGCCTCCGGCGCGATCACGCGACTGCTGGACATGGGGGTTGAGCAATTCCTGGTCTCCAGCTCGGTAATCGGGATCATCGCCCAGCGCCTGGTGCGCGTGCTTTGCCCGGACTGCCGCGAGGCCTACAAGCCCGAGCCGGGCGAAATCGCCAACCTCGGTCTTAAACCCGAGCAGGTCGGCGACGCGCAATTCTACCGACCCACGGGCTGCGAGGAGTGCATGGGCACCGGGTTCCGCGGCCGTACCGGGATCTACGAACAGCTGGTGATCGACGATCAGCTGCGGCGGATGGTGATGAGCAACGTCGACTCGTCCACGATCAAGCGCACGGCAATCCAGAACGGCATGCACACCCTGCGCGACGACGGCGCCCGCAAGGTGCTCTCCGGAATCACCTCGGTCTCCGAGGTGCTGCGCGTCACCCAGGAGGATCTTCTCTAGTGCCGGTCTTCTCCTATCGCGGACTGAACAGCGCGGGAAAATCGGCCAGTGGAATCGTTGACGCCGAATCAGCCCGCGCCGCGCGGGCCAAGCTGCGCCGCGACGGAATCTTCCCTACCAACCTCAAACAAGAGAACGTACGCAATCCCACGCGCTTCACACTCAAGACCAACGTCCGCGAGCTTCTAATGCGCGTACCGGCCGACGACCTTTCGCTGGCCACGCGTCAGTTCGCAACCCTGCTCGGCGCAGGCATCCCGGTCTCCGAGTCCCTCGGCGCGCTGGCCGAACAGATCGAGAACGAGCTGCTGCAAAAGATCGTCAGCCAAGTCAAACAGAAGGTAAACGAGGGGCAGAGCCTGGCCAAATCGCTGGCCGAGCACCCGGCGGTGTTCTCCGACCTGTACGTCAACATGATCAGCGCCGGCGAGAATTCGGGCACGCTGGAAATCGTGCTCGAACGCCTGGCCGAATACATCGAGGGCCAGGTCGAGCTGCGCGCCAAGATCCGCGGCGCCCTGCTCTACCCGATAATCCTGACCTTCGTCGGCCTGGGCGTGCTGGCGATCATGGTCTTCTGGGTGCTGCCCAAAATCGGCACGGTGTTCGCAGCCACCGGCCGCGCCCTGCCGCTGTTGACGCGGATGCTGCTGGGCACCAGCGCGTTTCTCACCGACTGGTGGTGGGCGCTGCTGATCGTGGTCGCGGCCGCGGCCTGGCTGGTGCGCCGCTGGCTGCAGACCGACGAGGGACGCGAGCGCTTCGACCGCTTTGCGCTGCGCGCGCCGATCTTCGGCCAACTGACGCGCAAGGTGATCATCGGCCGCTTCACACGCACGCTGGCCACGCTGCTCAAGGGCGGCGTGCCGATCCTGGCGTCGCTGGACATCGTGAGCAACATCATCACCAACGTGATCATCCGCCAGGCGGTGGAGACCGCGCGCGACTCGATCACCGAGGGGACCAGCATCGCCGGGCCGCTGAGTCGCAGCGGCGTGTTTCCCCCGCTGGTGACGCACATGATCATGACCGGCGAAAAGACCGGCGACCTCGAGGGAATGCTGCTGCGCGTCTCGGACTCCTACGACAAGGAGGTCGAGCGCGCGGTGAACAACCTGACTACCGTACTCGAGCCGGTGATGATTTTGCTGATGGCCGGGTTTGTGGCCTTCATCGCCCTTTCGCTCGTGGTTCCGATCCTACAGATGACTCAGGGTCTAAAGTGAGGAGATCGATAAAATGACTCGACACGACCATTCGATTGACGACAAGCAGGCCCGCATGCTCGCGCAGTCCCGGCGCGAGGCGGGCTTTACTCTGCTGGAGGTGATGGTCGTGCTGATCATCATCGGCCTGCTCGCCGGAATCGTCGGCGTGGCCGTGATCGGCCGCGTCGAGGACGCGCGAATCCAGACCGCGCAGACCCAGATCGCCAACCTCAAGTCAGCCCTCGACCTCTACCGGCTGGACAACGGCTTCTACCCGGACACCGAGCAGACGCTGCAGGTGCTGGTCGCGCCGCCGACCAGCGGCCGGATTCCGATGCGCTGGAAGCCCGGCGGATACCTCAATTCCAACTTCCTGCCGCTCGATCCGTGGCAGATGGATTATCTGTATCTCAACCAGGGCGGAATGGCCGTCGTGTTCTCGGCCGGGGCGGACGGCGTGCCCAACACCGAGGACGACGTCTTCGGACAGTAGCAGCATCCGCTGGGCTCGACCTTTAAGGCGAGGACACGGATCAATGAACATGCCGGGCGGCAGTCGCAAAAACTCGGGCTTCACTCTGCTCGAGGTATTGATCGTACTGCTGATCTTCGCGCTGGTGATGACCGTGGTCTACCCGAGCCTCAGCCGCGTGTTCGACGTACAGTTCAAGAGCTCAACGCGGATCCTCGCCGGCACGGTGCAATACGCTTTCAACCAGGCCGCGATGCAGAAGAACTACGTGCGCCTGCACTACAACATCGACACCAACGAATACTGGATCACCACTTTGACCGAGACCGGCGAATTCCTCGAGGACCCGCTGTCGATCATCGGCCGCACCCAACTGCCGGTGGGCGTACGCTTCGAGGACGTGGTCACGCTGCACGCGGGCAAGATCGACGAGGGCGAGACCACGACGATGTTCTTGCCCACGGGCATGGCCGAACCCAGCGTGATCCACATCGCCAGCGAAAGCGGCGAGGTGTTTACCTTGATCGTCAAGCCGCTGTCGGGCCGCTGCGAGATCCTCGAGGGCTACATCGATCTCGAGGGCATGGAGCAGACGCCGTGAGTCGCCGCGGAGGCTTTACCCTGCTCGAAGTGATGGTGGCGATCGCGATCATGGCCACGGTGATGGTCGCGCTGCTGCAAAACCACGCGTTCTCGATCAGCCTTTCCGAGAGCGCGCGCAACCAGACCCTGGCCGCCCAATTGGCGCGATTGAAGATCACCGACATCGAGCTGCTGGGCTACCCGCCGCTGGAAGACGACGAGGGCGATTTCGGCGAACTGTTCCCCGGCTTCACCTGGCGGGTCGAGGTCGACGAGAGCTTCTTCCCCGACGTGCGCGAGGTGCACCTGCTGATCCTCTGGCAGGAGGGGCCCTCCCCGCGCGAGCTGGACTTACTGTACTTCATCGCCGACACCGGCCCGTTCCCCAACGACGGCCAAGATAAGGGGCTGGGCATCCCCGACGACGACGACGGCGACGGCGACGGTGCGTTCGGCGGCGGCGGGATCAACGACGCGGGAACTCCGGTAAGCGAGGCTCCGCCGGAAAGGGCGCTGTGAGTCGCGCGGGCTTCACTCTACTCGAGGTAATGGTCGCGCTGCTGGTGCTGGGCTTGGTCACATCCACGGTGTTCGCGATCTTCAGCACCACTGTGGATTCCAAGGCACGGGTCGAAGCCTACAACGAGATGTACCAGACCAGCCGCCAGGTGCTCGACCGCGCCCAGCGCGAACTGAGCCTGGCCTTCCTCAGCCCGTCGCGTCAGGCCAATCCCACGCTGTTTTTGGGCGAGGACGCCGAGCTTCGGGGCTATCCGATGGACAGCATCACCTTCACCAGCTTCTCCCACGTGCCGATGGGCGTGGACAACCGCGAGAGCGAGGAGTGCGAGCTGAGCTACTTCGTGATCGAGGACAGCTCCAACGAGGTGCGCTACCTGATGCGCCGCGAGGACGGCAGCCTCGACCTCGACCCGCTTGAGGGCGGCGTGACCTACGAGATGGCCCCCGATATTCGCGGGATCAACTTTCGCTTCTGGGACGGCAGCAGCTGGCACGATTCGTGGGACAGCCGCGAGGCCGAGTCCGGAATGCAGCTGCCCTACGCCGTGGAGCTGACGCTGATCCTTCCCGGCCTGGACGACCGCGACGAGGTCTTTCAAAGCCGCACCGTACTCAAGCTGGCCGAGGCCCACGAGGAACTGCGATGAGCCGCGGCCCGATCGATCCGCGCAGCCAAAGCGGCGTGGCGCTGATAATGGTGCTGCTGATAATCGCCATCCTCTCGATCCTGGTGCTCGAGTTTCATTTTAACGCGCGGGTAAATTTCGCCATCGCCAACAACATTGCCGACGATCTGCGCGCCAACTACCTGGCGCTCAGCGGTATGAACGTGGCCGGCAAGTTCCTGGTCGAGGACTACAACGACAACAAGTACGACCACCTGAACGAGGATTGGGCCATGCCGCTGCCGCCGATCCCCATCGGCGACGGGATGGTAACGGTGCAGATCGTCGATGAGAACAGCAAGCTCAATCTCAACCGGCTGGTCAGAACCTCGGGCAGCATCAACAAGCGGACCCAGGACCAGCTCGCCGCGCTGTTCGTCAGCCTCGATATCGACCCGGCGCTGGTCAACCCGATCATCGACTGGATCGATCCGAACGACCAGGACGTGGTCTCCGGTGTCTACGAGGACTCGGCCTACGGCTACTCGCAGATGACGCCGTCGGTCCAGCCGCGCAACGGGCCGATGAGTTCGCTCAGCGAGCTGCGCCAGGTCGCCGGATTCAACGACGAGATTTTCAGCAAGGTCGAGCCGTACGTGACGATCTTCGGCGGCAGTCGGATCAACATCAACACCGCGCCGGTGGAGGTCCTCGCCGCGTTGATCGAGTCGATCGAGCCCGGGACCAGCGGCGACTGGGCCGACGTGATCGTCGAATCGCGGGCCGAGAAGCCGTTCAAGAAAAAGAACATCCGACGCGACCTAAAACGGTTGGGATTGCCCAGCAACCTGGCGCGCCAGTTGAACAAAGCCTGCACGGTAAAAACCCGAACGTTCAACATCAAGGTTATTGCGACCACCAACGAGACGACCAAGGTTCTAAACGCGGTGCTGGTGCGCCAAAAGGACCGTGTAGACTTGGTCTATCTCAGGACGATTTAAGGGGCGGCCCGAATGCGGCGCGGATCGCGCTCGATCGGCCATCTCTGCTGGTTTGACAGCATAACTAACGTCTGTTACAGGGGTGCCCTGGATCGCCCTGATCAGAGTTGATTGGAAGGAAATGGCACACCGTATTTTAGGTCTGGACATCGCGGCCGATCGCATCTGCGGAACCGTAATCGAGACCTCGCTGCGAGGCCGCAAACTGGTCTTCCACCACCAGATGGCCATCGACCCCACGTCGGGCGAGGATCATCCCGCGGCGGCCGAACAGGACGAGGCCGAGCTGCTCGGTCCGGCACTGCGCGCGCTGCGGGATTTCCTGTTGCAGATCGACTCGGGTTTCGACGAGATCGTGGTGGCGATGCCGGCGCGTAGCGTGGTCTGGCGCACGCTCGAGCTGCCGTTCACCAAGCGCTCCAAGATCCAGCAGGTAGTTCCCTTCGAGGTCGAGTCCGGCCTGCCCTACGACCTAAGCGAGATGCTGCTCAACACCCAGCTGCTCCAGACCCGGGACAACACGAGCCTGATCGGGGTCTACCTGACGCGCAAGGAAGTAATCGCCGCGCAGCTGGCCAAGCTCGGCGAGTTCGGCGTCGACCCGCGAGTAATCACGCCGGGCCATTGGGCGTTGATCAACGCCGCGCGCCCGGCGCTCGAGGGTTCCCAGGGCCTGGAAGTCGTGATCGACGTCGGTTATCGCAACACCCTGCTCGCACTGTTCGACAACGGCGGTCCACGGGCCGTGCGCACGATCAGCCGCGGCGGCCGCGACATCACCGAGGCGCTGGCCCGCGAGCTGAACTGCTCCCTTTCCGAGGCCGAACGCGGCAAACAGCAAGAGGTCAACCTCGATCCGAACCAGCCGGGCGAGACCACGGCGCGGCTGCGCGAGATCGTGCTGCGGGCGCTGGAGCCGTGGATGACCGACCTGCGCCAGACTTTGAACGGCCTGGCCGGGGAGCGCAAGATCGAACGCGTGCTGATCAGCGGCGGGACGAGCACGCTGCAGGGTTTCGCCGACTGGCTATCCGATCAGCTCGAGACGACGGTGGAGCGTTTCGACCCGTTCGCCGCCGTGCCTCAACGCGAGATCGAGCCCGACCCCGCGACCGCGCCGTATGCCGCGCTCTGCGCCGGACTGGCGTTGGTCGGAGCGGGCTCCCCGCGCTCGAGCAAGCTCAACTTCCGCACCGGGCCCTTTGCCGCAGCCCGCGTTTCGCAACAGCTCGGCGGCAAGGCCAAACCACTGATCGTGATGGCCGCGGTGCTCGCCGTGCTGCTGATCGCCAACTGCTATATGGGCTACGCCGCGACCCGCGGCAAGTCGCGCGAGGCGCAGCAGCATATCTCGACGATCTGGCGCGAGAACTTCCCCGGAGAGCCGGTGCCCAGCAACGTACGCGCGACCTTTGAGGAACGCATCCGCGTCGATCGCGAGAAACTCAAGCTGATCGGTGAGCTCGGCGACGGCAGCGTCTCGACTGTCGACCTGCTGTACCGGATGTCCGACAAGACCCCGGCGAGCGATCTGACCGTGGACTTCAAACGCATGGAGATCACCACCGACGTGGTGCGCATCGAGGGCGAGGTCAACGACTTCGAGGACGTTGACCGCGTCGAGTCGGTGCTCAAGCAGCTCGACGGAGTCTCCTCGATCCGCAAAGAGAACGTCGACCGCACGCCGGACGGCAAGGTGAAATTCAAACTGATCATCTCCCTGGTGACCAAATGAGGCCGATCAGCGCTCGCGAGAAAATTCTAATCGGTGCCGCCTCAGCGGCGCTGGTGATCCTGATGTTGATCCTGCTCAGCGGCTCGTTCGGCAGCAAGGGCGCAGCGGTCGTATCCGACGACCCGCGCTCGGAACTGCTGGCGGTCCAGGAGCTGGCACAGCAGTACGCGCCGATCCGCGCCCGTCTGCGCAGTTCCCAGACCAAGATCGAGAATGCGGGCAACACCTCGCTATTGACCACCCTGGAGTCGCTGGCCTCGCCGCTGGGAATCCAGATCGACGAGGCGATCAACCGCAGCAAGCCGACCAATCCGCACTACAGAGAGGAGGCGGTCGAAATCAGTCTGCGCGGAATCAGCCTACAGCAGCTCGCCGAATACATGCTCGCCCTGCGCGACTCCGAGGTGCTGCTGAGCATCAAGAACGCGAGCATCAAGAGCCGGGCGCGCGACGCCTCGGTGCTCGACGTGCGGCTGGAGATCTCCACGTTCAAGCCCCTGTGAGCCTTGGCGTTCGCACGGAAGGCAGTATGAAACGGCTTTTCACATCGATTCTGGCGCTGATTATCCTGCTGCCGCTTGCCGCCTTGAGTGCGGAGTTGCGACTCGCGACCGGCAACGTGGAGCTTGGGCAGCAGGCGACCCCGCAACTGCGACAGACCCTTGCCGGCCTGGCCGGTTCCCTGGCGTTGGTCACGCCCGCACCGGGCTACAATTCGCGCAGCCTGACCCAATCCGGCGTCGTCGTGATCGGCCCGGTCTCCGGCGGCGCCCTGCTTATTCGGGTCCCGTCCGCGTCCACAGGCCTGGAGCGCATGCTCAGCGGGGCACTGGCCTGGCGCGAGGAGTTCCGCATCGATCCGCTATTGTCGCGGGCCGGCGAACGGCCGCGCGTTGTGCTCCACATCAGCCCGGACGTCGATTTCAAACGCACCGCTTCGCAGCTCGAGTCCTGCGGCTTCCGCATTGAAGAATCACGAAGCTTCCTGGGACAGCTCGTGGGCACGATCGAGCGAACCGAGCTTAGCCGCGCGTTACAAGTCGACGGCGTGTTCTACATCGAGCGCGCCGACGGGCCGCTGATTCTGCTCAACGACTCGATTCGTCCCAGCGTCGGCGCAAACAAGGCCCAATCCTCGCCGCTGAACCTCGACGGCTCGGGCGTGGTGCTCGGAATCTGGGACGGCGGACACGTGTTCGCACATAAGGATTTTTCAGGCAGGCTCCAGACCGAGGACATTTCCGAGATCAGCTCCCACGCCACGCACGTGGCCGGCACCATGGCCGGCGACGGCTCGCATTCGCAAGACCAGGGGGGCGACTCCCGTCAGTGGCGCGGCATGGCTCTCGGCGCGCAGATCGTCTCCTGGGATTTCAACGGCTCGCTGACGGACTTCGAGCGCGCCGTGGAGCTCGGCGTGGACATCAGCCAGAACTCCTGGGGCAGCTACGTTGCCGACAGTCTGGACAACTGCGACAGCCTCGGACACTACGGGGACCTGGCTCGCGGCTACGACCAGGTGATCACCGGCACGGCGGGCGCAACATTAGTCGTGGTCTTTGCCGCCGGCAATCAGCGCAACATGGGCGAATGCGGCATCGACCCGTTCGACGGCTGGGATTCCCTACCGCCGCCCGCCTCGGCCAAGAACACGATCGTGGTCGGCGCCGTGCAATCGACCACCGACGACATGACCTCCTTCTCATCGTGGGGTCCGACCGACGACGGCCGGGTCAAGCCGGATATCGTGGCCCCGGGCTGCGACGGCGACGACAAAGGCTACATTAAGAGTACCCTGCCCAATCACAAGTACGGTGCCGAGGGCTGGTGCGGCACATCAATGGCCGCGCCGGTGGTCTCGGGATCGGCCGCGCTGGTCCTTGAGCAGTTGCGCGACAACGGCGAGTCCGATACGCCGCCTTCGCTGATTAAAGCGATCCTGTTGCAGACAGCCCTCGACCTTGGTTTGGAGGGCCCTGATTTCAAGTACGGATTCGGCAGGCTCAACATCTGGCATGCCGCTACGCTGACCAAGCTAGGGGGCTACGCCGTGGCCCAACTCGATGAGACCAGCGAGGAGTACAGCGAAACGTTCGATCTGCCGCCGCGGATCAACAAGCTGCGCGTGACACTGGCCTGGGACGACCCCGCGGCCGCGCCCGGCTCGTCCGGAACGCTGATCAACGACCTGGACCTGCTGCTGATCGACCCCGAGGGAGTTGAACATCGTCCGCTGGTCGCCGATCCTAAATATCCGGATCAGGCTGCCCAGCGCGGACGCGACAGTCGCAACAATGTCGAACAGGTTGTGGTCCAGGACCCGCAAGCCGGTCAATGGGAACTGCTGGTCGTGGCCCACGAGCTCAGCGAACCGCAGCGCTTCTCCCTGGCCGGCGGCGCCTTGGGCCGCGCGATCTGCGATGCCGACGGCGACGGCTACATGGCCCAGGGCGCACCCTGCCGCGGCAATGACTGCGAGGACGACGAGGCAGATGCCTATCCGGGTCATCGCGAGGTCTGCGACGACGGGATCGACAACAACTGCGACGGCGAGGTTGACGAGGATTGCGACGAAGTCGACCCCGATGACATTTTCGGCGACGACGAGGAGGAAGAAGAAGATTCCGGCGACGGCCTGTGCGCGCTCTCCACGAGCAGCTCCCGGGTCGCCGCCTCGCTGCTAACCGCACTGGCCGCCCTGCTGTTCATCGCCCGCAGGCGACGGGCAAAATGAGTATCCGGGTCACGGTCTGCAACGGAAACGATGTTGTCTGTTCCCTGACCAATCTCGGCGTGCTCTCGATCGGTACCGAACAGCACAACGATCTGGTGCTCCCCCCTCCCTCTCCGGACGACCCACGTGATTTCCGGCTGGTATTCATCAGGCGCGGCCCGCAGCTGTTCCTCCAGGCCCAAGGGAGCGCTGCGGACGCGCTTGCCGACGCCGACCAGCCTATCGCGTCCAGCGGCAAGATCGAGGTCGGCAGTTACAGCTTCAACTACGAGGATCTGCGCCGCTCAAATTTCGGACCGTTCGACAGACCGGGCACGCGGCTGATCAAAGTCGACGAGCAGGGGATTGAGCTTGCGATCGTCGAGCTCAAAATCGTTTCCGGTCCCGACGCGGGTATGAAGCTGAACATCGACTCGCCGATCGTGGTCGGAGCAGCGCCTGATTGCGACCTGGTGCTCAATGACAGCTGCGTTTCCAGCCGGCACATCGAGCTGTTCCCTACGGACGCCGACGTGCAGCTACGCGACCTGGAAAGCAAGAACGGAACCTTTGTCAACGACGTGCGCGTCGCCTCGGCCGCCGTGCCTCCCGGCGCCCAAATTCGTTTGGGCAATACGCTGCTGGCGATCCAGACGCGCTCCGAGCACATCGCGCTCGAGCTCGAACCTGATCATCTCTTCTGCGGCATGGCAGGCCGTTCCGAGTCGATGCGCCGCCTGTTCGCGTTGCTCAAACGGCTGGCCCCGGTCGACGTACCGGTACTGATCAGCGGTGCCACGGGAGTCGGTAAGGAACTCGCGGCGCGAGCACTTCACGATCTCTCGCCCCGTTGCGACGGCCCGTTCATCGCGGTGAACTGCGCGGCCCTGTCCTCGCAGATTTTCGAGAGCGAGCTGTTCGGCCACGTTAAGGGCGCGTTCACCGACGCAACCAAATCACGTCCCGGGCTGCTGATGGCCACGGACGGCGGCACGTTGTTCCTCGACGAACTGGGGGAACTGCCGTTGGACCTGCAGGCCAAACTGCTGCGCGTGCTTGAGTCCGGCGAGGCGATCCCGGTTGGTTCAGACACTCCGGTGCCGGTCGACGTACGAATCGTCGCCGCCAGCAACCGCAACTTGGCGGTCGAGGTCGAGAACGGCACTTTCCGCACGGACCTTTACTACCGGATCTCGGTCTTCCCGATCCACATTCCGCCGCTAAGCACGCGGCCCGAGGACATCGAGCTGATCGCCAATGTGTTGCTCGCCGACATCTCACGCGACAAGCGGCTCGATGAGGCTGCTCTGGAGATGCTGCGCGATCTGGACTGGCCCGGGAACGTGCGCCAACTGCGCAACGTGCTATCGCGCGCCGCGCTGCTCAGCGAATCCGAAACAATCGGCACCGAGACGATCGTCCAAGCACGCCAGATGGCCCAGGGGCCTGGCGGCGCGGCCCGCGAGAACGGTCTTACGCTGTCCGAGATCGAACACGAGGCGATCATTGCCACTTTGGCGCGCCACGGCGGCAACCGCACCAAAGCGGCCCGGGCGCTGGGCATAGCCAAATCTACGCTCTACGAAAAACTGCGGCGCTACGGCATCGCAGAGAATTCATAATACTGTCGCGCGACGAACGGACTTTGCCAGAAGACATGCTCGCCCAGGAGGATCGCATAATGGAGCAGATCGTCGACCTGCGCAGTGACACCGTAACCAGACCCTCAGACGCGATGCGCGCGGCCATCGTCGCGGCCGAAGTGGGCGACGACGTTTTTGGCGACGATCCGACAACGGCGCTGCTCGAGCGCAAAGTCGCCGCACTGCTGGGTAAGCAATCGGCGCTGTTTATGCCCAGCGGCGTGATGTCCAACCAGACGGCGATCGTGGTACATACCCGTCCCGGCGACGAGATCATCTGCGAGGCCAACGCGCACATCCCCAACAACGAGAGCGGCTCTCCAGCGGCCCTGTCGGGCGTGACCGTCAAGCTGCTGGAGGGGGTCGGCGGCGTTCTGCACGCCGACCAGATCAAGGCCCGCGTGCACTTGGGCCAAAACGTACACCAGCCGATCACGCGACTGATCTGCCTGGAGAACACGCACAACAAGGCCGGCGGCCGGGTCTACCCGTTGGACGCGATGCAGAACGTGGCGCACACGGCACACGAATTGGGGATCGCCGTGCACCTCGATGGCGCGCGGCTGTTCAACGCCCAGATCGCCTCGGGGATCGACGCGGCGCAGTACGCGGCCTGTGCCGACACGGTGAACATCTGCCTGAGCAAGGGGCTGGGCTGCCCCATCGGTTCAGTCCTCGCCGGCTCGTCCGAGCTGATCGAACACGCCCGCAGAGTGCGCAAGCGCCTGGGCGGCGGCATGCGCCAGGTCGGGATTATCGCCGCCGCCGGTCTCTACGCTCTGGAGAACAACGTTGACCGACTGGCGCTGGACCATGCCAACGCCCGACGCCTGGCCGAGGGGCTGGCGACCCTGCCGCAAATCCAGATCCGGCTGTCGCAAGTCGAGACCAATATCGTTTTAATCAGGCTCGATGACTGCCTCCACGGCGTGATCGAGCTGGTCGAGATCCTCGGAACCTACGGCGTGCTCACGGTACCCTTTGGGCCGGACACAATCCGCGCCGTGACCCACCTCAACGTATCAGCCGAACAGATCGACCGCGCCATCGAGATCTTCGGCAAGGTGCTTGCGGGCTAAACGCTTGAGCGCCCTGGTCGAGCTCAACCGATTTCTAACCCTGGTAGCGGCGTCTTTCAGCCTCAGCCGCCAGGCGCAGGAGGCGGCGCGCCAACTGCTGTCCAAGCCCTGGGACAAGGCTGTCGAACTGTTGGTCTCCGGCGCTCAATATGCTTCTTTGTTTCACCAGCGCTCGCGCCTTGAGCGCCTGTTGCGCGACGCACCGTTCATCTACTCCAAGCTGTCGCAGATCGAGGCGCAGGACGACCCGGACATGTTCCAGCGCACTACGCTGCTCGCCTCGTGGATCTCCTCCGAGATCAAGGGCGAGCGTCTGCCGCAGCTCAACCGGCTGCTGCTCGAACTGTTTAAGCTCGCCGACCTCGAGCTGAGCCATGACCAGGTGCTGCTGCGGCTGGCCACGCAGTACATCATCGGCCGGCTCGATAAAGACCACGAGGACGTGCGGCTGTTGTTAATGCAGCTCAGCGCCGAGCTCGGCTTGAGCCAGGGTCTGCTTTCCGACCGCGTTGAGACGATCCGCGACGAGCGCCGTAGCGGCAAGCTCACGCTGATAACTCCCCAGCACGACCTAGGCGAGATCACACTACCGCGGCGCGCCTTGGGCAGAGAGCAGGAGCGCGACGAGCTTTGCGAACTGTACTCCGGCGGCGCACGCTGCGTGATTGTCCACGGAATCCCGGGTGTCGGGCGCTCGACCCTGGCACGAATGGCCGTGGAGAGTCTGCGCAGCCGCTACGACGGCGTACTGGCTATCGACGCCGCGAGCTATCGCTCGGTGGACGAGCTTTGGTTGCGCGTCGCCGGCTTTCTACTGGGCGACCAAGCCGCTCGTCTCAGCCCGGCCGAGGCCCTGGGCTGTTTGCCCGAGGAGCTATACAGCGGCCGCAGACTGCTGCTGATCAGGGATATCGACCGCGGCCCCCTAAAAGGCGATGCAGTCGGGATGATCGAATTGCTCAACGCCCTCCCCCTGCGCGCGTTTCAACTGCTGGCGACTTCGCGCGTCCCGGGCGCGGGGATTGAGGGCGAGATCGGCTACCCCGCCGGGTCCGATTGCGGCCTGGGCGGCCTGGACTTCACCAGCTCGATCGCCTTGTGCCGCGGCCACTGCCCAAATTACAACGTCGGCCTGGACCAGCTGGGCATAATCGCGCGCTCCCTGGACGGACATCCGCTGGCGTGCAAGGTGCTGTCCTCGATCCTCGCTTGGACCGGCGAGGATCCGCAACGCTTTGCCGACGAAATCAAGCAGCGCTCAATCCTCAGCCTCGACCCGGAGGACGAAGAGGGAGGCGAACAGGCGGTGCGCCAGGCCCTGGGCTGGGCGCTTTCCAAGTTGCTGGTCAACGTCGAACTGCGCAACGTGCTGTTGTTCGCCGCAACGGCAGGACCATCTTTTTTACAATCGGACCTGCGCGACAAATTAGGCGCGGGCGCAGCCTCGATCGAGCTGCAAAAGCTGCGCGAGATGGGGCTGGTCCAAACCCTGACCGCCGATGGCAGCGAACGCTATCGGCTCCATCCGCTGCTGTGTGAAGTGCTGAAGGCGGGGCCGGTAGTGGCCTAAACTCAGGGGCGCGCCGTGAGTCCGCCCAGAGCGTAGTTGGCAATCGCCAGCTTGAGCTGCTCGGTGTCCTTGTGGCCGAAGGTCGACACGCCGACGACCATTGCGCTGAGCACGGTATCGATGCATCCCAGCAACACGAAGGCAGACAGCCGCGCGTCGATATCCTTGCGCGCCTCTCCGCTCTTCTGAGCGCGGCGGATCATCTTGGCGACCGTATCGAACGCCTCGCGGAACATTTGCAGGCTGCCGGTCTCCTGAAATCGGTTGGAGCGCGTCACCTCGACGATCAGCACTTTGAGTAGCTCCGGGTTGTGCTCGTAGGTGTCGAGCAGGAACCCAACCAGGTTCTGCACCCGTTCCTGAAACGGATGCTTCTCCAACAGGCAGATCTGCTGCAACGCGCGTAGGAAGACCTGCCAATTGTCGTGGAAGATCGAGTTCAGCAGCTGTTCTTTATTTTCGAAATAGTGGTAGACCAAGCCGTAGGCTACGCCCGCCTCTTTGGCTATATCTGAAACGCGCGTGCCGTGATAACCCTTCTGGGCGAAGGTCTTGATCGCCGCTGCCATGATCACACTTCGCTTGTCCGTCGCCTCATTTACCATCGAAATACCGCTTAATGGGCAGGGCCCGATTGATTAATCAATCGCAAATTATGGTAACGGGCCCGATGGTGTCAAGCGCTGCTCCCGGGCAGGCACAGCCGTCGTTGGCGGCATTGAGCGCAATACTCGCCCTGGCTGCGGGGAAACTCGCTTGATTGCACAGCCGCATTCAGACGCACAACAAGCGCGTCGAGATCCCCGGCCGGATCCTCGAACTCGACCTTCACCGCGGCGCGCCCCACGCAATTGAGGCGGCACTCCAGCGGCGGATTGCCCAGGGCGCCGGCCAACGCCTGCCGATAGACCAGCAGCTGCGAGCGGTAACGCTCTGCGAGCAGCCGCGGATCTCCCTGAGGCGGCCGGTCGGTCTTGTGATCGACCAGCACCCAGCCATCGCCCGAGTCGAAGGCCAGGTCGATCTTGCCCTCGATCAGCAGCGATCCCCAGCGCAGTGCCACGCTGTGCTCGCGCAGCACGTTCTGCGCCGCGCCGACCTGCATGCCGATCGGTGAATGTAAAAAGTCCGCGGCCACACCGGCCAGCCGATCGATCGTCGCGGTGTCCGGCTCCAAATCGAGCTGTTCGAGCACAAGTTGTGCCAAAGCCCGCTGATCGCCCGTACCGTCCAACTCGATCCGCTCGAGAATTAAATGCACTGCCTGACCCCAAGCAACACCGCTGATAGAATTTGCAACGAGCGGCGTTTCTATCGCCGCGTCTTCGAGCGATGGTTCCTCGTCGCGGGGCTGATCGAGCGGCATGCACAGCATGTACCCCAGCTCAAAGCGCCGTGGACATCGATCAAAGGTCCACAGCCCGGTAGCGCTGATCACATCGAGCCGCGGTTGCGGCGCCGGGGCCCGGTCCGCCACGGGCTCAAGCTCGACCGCAACGGCGGACAGCGGCTCTTCCCGTTGCGGATCCTCAAGCTCAGCCCCCTGCTCCGCGTCGAGGTCCACCACGCTCCAGACCGCGGGTCGGCAGCCATTGAGCTCGATCGCACCCTCGCCCGGCTCGTCGGGAAGCTCCAGCTCCTGTGCCAGGCTGCCCAGCCAATGCTGCTTTTTCTTGGTGCGCGTGCCGCTGAGCACCAGCAGATCCTTGGCCCGGGTCATTGCCACGTACAACAGCCGCTGCTCCTCGTCGTCCGATTCGCGTTTGAGCGCATCTTTGACCAGCTTCCAACGATCGTCGCTGATCACGCTCATACTGCGCGGGTCGACCAGCTTGAACGCAGCTCCGAGTTTGCGGCTGACTTTGAAAGTCTCGCTCGGCCCCTTGGGCGAGCGGCCGACGTCGACCACAAACACCACGTCGAACTCCAGGCCCTTGGCCTTGTGCACGGTCATCAGCCGGACGCTCGAACGCTGGTCAGAGTCCGGCGTCGTAGGCTCCACCGCACGCGAACGCGTGGCGCGCAGCCGCACCAACTCGTCGGCCAGCTTAAGCGGATCTTCGATCCCGGACGAGACCAACTCGGTCGCCAGTACAGTCAGCCGACGAACGTTGGCAGCCTTACGTCGGCCGTCCACAGCCGCCAGCGCCGTCAGTTCGGCCTCAAACAACTCGGCCGCTTGCGCGAGCAACGCGTCCGCACGCAAATGACGCGAGCGTTGGCGCAGCATTGCGTGACGCCGGGCGAAGTCCTCGACCGCGCGCCGGTCGACCTCGGACTCCAGCCGTTCCGTGGCCCGCAGGTCGGCCAGGGCCTCGAGCAGGCTGATTCTGGTATCCCTGGCGTGTAGACACAGTTCGAGCAACCCTTGGTCGGACAGCCCGACCAGCGGGCTGCGCAGCACAGCGGCCAGGCGGATCTCGTCGCGTTCGTCAACAATACAGCGCAGCAGGTTGGCCAAGTCGAGCACTTCCCACGACTCGAAATAGCCATCGCCCGAGATCAGGTCAAAGGGAATCGAGCGCTCGGCCAGCGCGCGCTGGATCGGTCCCAGACCGCCGGTGGTGCGCGCCAGCACGGCAATCGACCCCGGCTCGACCGGCCGCTCGAAATCCCAGAACCCGGCCTGTGAGATCAACGACTCGATCGACTGGGCCACCCAACGCGCCTCTTGAAAGCGCCGGGTGTCGCTGCTGGCCGATACTCCAAGACGGATGCGTACGCCACAACGCTCCGGCCACTGCTTCTCATCCCACGGCTCCAGGCGCTCCATGCGATTGCGCGTGTTCCTGTCCGTATCCCACATCCGTTCGAACAGCAGGTTGGCAAAGGCGAGGATCTCCGGCCTGCTGCGCCGGTTGACCTTCAGCGTGCGGCGCCCCTGTTCGGGTGTGGACTCGTGCACCCTGCGGATCACCTCCACGTCCGAACCGCGAAAGCCGTAAATCGCCTGTTTCTCATCGCCAACCACGAACAGCCCACTGTTATCGCTTAGCAGCTCTACCAGCCTGTTCTGGATCGGGCTGGTGTCCTGGAACTCGTCGACCAGTATCTGCGTCCAGCGCCGTTGCAGCCGCTCTCTCAAGCCTTGATCTTCGGCCAGCAGCGCCACGGCCTTGCTCTCCAGGTCATCGAAGTCGAGCAATCCCGCGCGGCGCTTAACGCCCTCGTACTCTTTTACAAGGTAGTCCTCAATGAACAGTTGCACCGGAACCGTTCGTGCGGCCAAACGATCGGCGACGAACAGCCGGGCTTGATCCAACGCATCCTTGACCGCGTTGAACGGCTCCTTGAGCTTGGCAATTACGTTGCCTTTTACCGCATGGCGGATACTCTCGAACAGCGTGAAGATTTCCGGCCGCAGCTCGTCCGGATCGATCTGCACCAGTCGCTCCAACACCGCGCCGAGTTCGGAACGGCGCTGATCGTATTTGTCGGGCGCATGCTCCAACTCCTCCAACGCCTTCTCCGCCGCGATCAGCAAGTTGAGCAGCGGCGCGTTCCCCTTCTCTGAAACTTCCATCCAGCCCAAGCCCCAATCGTCGAGCTGGCGCACGGATCCGTACAGGCGTTGGAACGCTACAACCCATTGATCCTCGCGCCGCAGCAGACTCGGCCGGTTGCCCGCAACGCCCACGCTGCCGCGCAGTGCATCCCACTGTTGCGGCCGTTCGACGCGGAACCGCTGGTCCGCAGCCTGGAACGCTTTTTCGAACAGCAGCCGCGCGCGATCCTCGTTCGCCACGCCGAAGCCCGGATCGAGCCCCGCGACCAGCGCGTTCTCGCGCAGGATTCTGGCGCACAACGCGTGGATCGTGCCGATCACCGCGAATTCCACCTCGCGTCGTTGCGCATGCCGACCGATTTCGTCGAGCTTATGGATGATCCGCTCACGCATCTCGGCCGCGGCCAGCTCGGTAAAGGTGATCGTCAGGATCTCGCTCACCGGAACGCCGCTAAGCGCCAGCGAGACGAAGTGCTCGGTCAACGAATAGGTCTTGCCCGTGCCCGCGCCCGCGGCCACGCTGATCACCCGCTGCGCGCTCATTGGGCCTCTCCCTCCCACTGCGGACGGTAGCGGCAGACGTCGGCAAAGGGGCAGTTCTCGGCGCCGCAACGATCCATTCTCGCCGGACGGGCTAAGATCTGTCCGCCATAGGCGCGCGCCACCAACTCAATCAGCCGTTGTTGCTGCTGGTCGAGCCACTGATCGAGCTGTTCGGAGTTCATGACGAAGGTCTTGGAACTGGGCTCGACCGCTCCCTCGGGCAGCCGGTCCGCGGCGTAAATACCATCGCGGCGTCCATCGTAACAGCCGACGTAAAACATCCCGCCGGGCTGTACGTTAAAGGCATGACGCAGGGCCAGCAGATAAATCGCGGGTTGGTTGTCCAATCCACTCTCGACCCGCTTGCGCCGTTCGTTCCAACCCATTTTCGAGAGTTTGTAATCAACGACCAGGCCCACGCGCCCCAGTTCGCCCTGGATCACGTCTACGCGGTCGATGCGGCCGTGCAGCGTCAGCTCGGGCGCGGGCAATCGATGTCGCAGGGATTGCGGGACCTCGATCGCGCAGGCCGTTGATTCGGCGGTGCCGAACTCCTGTTCAAATCCCACGGGCTCGGCTCCACCGGCCTCGATCCGCTCTTGCTCCTCGCGGATCGTGACGTTCAATGCCGACAGCAGCCGCATGCGGACCCGAGCCGGATCGTCGGGATGGCCGAAGCGCCGCAACGCTCTGTCGAGCTGCCGATCGAGCAGGTCGGGCCACGAGCTAAAAGCCTGGTGCTGGAACACCTCGCGCAGCACCTCGTGGATCACTGCGCCCTCGGCCAGGTTGTCGAATGCCGGTCGCCGGGCCGGTGGTTTGAGGCGCAGTAGCTTGGCGCAGAAAAAGCGGAACGGGCATTGCGCCAAGTCGTCCGCACGCGAGGGCGAGAGCGGCTCGACCAGTTCGCGCAGCTTGAAAATCGTCTGCGGCCTGCTCAACGCAGCCCGGCCGCGCCGTTGGGAGCGCTGCAATAGATTGCGGAAGCCCGAGTCGCGGTCGGCCAGGCCGCGGGCCGCGGCCAACAGTCGCTGGTCCGGATGCAGCCCGGCCCGCCGTCTGCCCACTGCGTCGGCGCAGCCGCGCAACACATCGCGCCGGATCGTGGCCGTGTCCAGCAACGGCATACGCCCCGCGCCCGAGGCGTGGCGCACGATTGTGCTTTGCTCGAACAGCGCCAGCAGATCCTCAAGCCAGAAGGCGCGCGTCTGGCTCACGCCCGCGACGTTGCGCTGCGGATAGCACAGCACCATGCGTTTGGCAGCCCTGGTCGCCGCTAAATAGAACAGCAACCGCTCCTCGTCCATCCGCCCCTCGGCGGTCTTGAGGGCCACGCCGGAAATCCTGCTGCGTTCCTCGTCACCGAGCAGCGCGTCGTCGAATACGCGCGGCGGGAACTCCTGTTGAGTCAGGCCGGTGAAGTAGACGCAGTCAGCCTCCCAGTTGCGCGCCTCGAGCGCATCGACCATCCGCACCGCGTCGCTACGCCGCGTCTGGAGCGACAATCGACTATGTTCGAATTGGGAAATCGCCGATTCGACCAGCCGGCGCGGATCGAGGCTCCCCTCGGCATCTCGAGCGCTCCAGGCGGCCAAATCGGCCAAAGCCGAGCGGGCGGCGGTCAATGCCGCGGCGCGCAGCAAATGGTCCTCGTGCGCGGATTGGGTGTAAAGCTTGATCGCACCGGCCACCGCCACCTCGGCCGCGAAGGCGTCCAACACCTCGAAGGCCGCCCTGGCCGAGGCAGCCTCGCGCAGACGCCGCGACCAGCCAACCAACAGTTCGAGGGCCGCGCGCGCCGTGGGCAGTTGTTCCAGACCCTCGAGGGCCGCGGCCCGCTCCAGGGTCTGCGGCGGCTCAATCGACATCCACAGTTCGACCAGATCGGACAGCTCACAATCCGGCACATCCAGACCGCGAGCTGCCAGAGCCCAGGGCATGGCGTTCAGATCGTCGACCAGGCAGCGGTAGAGCCCGCAAAGTTCGCTTATCGCCTGGTGCCTGCTAAGCGGTGCGGCGGCCAAAACATCCAGAGGCACGCCCACCTCGTCAAAGGCCCGGCGCCAATCCGCGGCACACTGATGCAGCGAGCGACGCACCACTAGAAAGCTGGTGTACGGCTCGCCCGCAACGCGACGGCGGGCGATATCGCGCGCCACCCACATCGCCTCGTCCTCTGGGTCCGCGGCCGCGTAGAGCTCGATCCCTTGCCCGGCGTGCGTCTGGTCCGCCCCCTGGGCAAACAGCCCGGATTCCACCACGCGCAACGCCGTTGAGCGAAAACGTCGCACGTCATCCAGGCGCTGCTCGGTAAAATCGATAGAGAGCAGCCAATTCCTGGTGCGCTCCAATGTCTCGAATCTGCGGCCCCGGGGATCGACCAGCGAGACCACACAGCTCTGCGCACAGTCGATCAGTTGCCGCAGCAACCGCGATTGCAGCTGTGTGAATTCGTAGAAGCCGTCTACGGCCAACAGTTCGAGGCACGGACGATCGCCCTGGGCCAGCCTGCGGGCCGCCAGAGCGATCGCCGACTCGAGGTCGACCAATCTGCGCGAGTCCAGCTGCGCTTGGTACAGCTCGTACAGCGCAGCCATCGCCCGACCGTGTGGCCGGCTGGAGCGCCGCAACGCTTCAGGCTCCAGCCCGGCCTGCCGGATCTCGCGCAGCCAACGCAGGGCTGTACGGGCCAGCCCCGGGAACTGTGCGGCCTGGGTCAGGGGCTCCAACTCGCGTTCCCCGGATTCCAGGACCCGGCGCATGCAGCTTTGACACAGCGCGTCACCAGCGAAACGTAGGCTGTCGTGGCGCGAAACGATCGAGAGGCTCAGATCGAGCAGGGTGTGCAGGCCGCCATCGAGGACCGCTGAACCGTGGTCGGGGCACAGCAGATCGCGCACGTGGCGCACCATTGAGGCCGTGGGGAGCAGCAGCATGCGCTGTTGCGGATCGGCGCGCATGAAGCGCTCGCGCAAAAACGTTGATTTGCCTGAACCCGCACTCCCCGCTAGCAGGATGCGGTCAGGCTCAGTTCCCATCGAAGAAGCGTTGGAACGGCGCGGGAAGATCGGCGGGCGCGACCTGGTCGGCCTGGCGGCTGAGGTCGACGGAGCTGAATGTGTTCCAAAACAGCGTCGGATACTGCGGATCGTCAGCCGTTACGGCCAACATCGCGGCCAGCGCTTTGCCGGTGTAGGTGGTCTCGACCTTCAGCCCCTCGTGCTGATCTAGGTCGCGCACCGCGCTGAGCCCCTCCTGGGTCACTTGGCCGTAGGCGCCGCCGTAAAACTCTGCGAGGACCGGGATGTCGTCCGGGCCGAACTCGAGCTGCGGTACGCTGTGATCGTTGGCGCGCATCAGGCCCAGGGCCTTGTTGGCCAGTCCGGCGACCACCCGCGGGTTGACCACGAACCGCGGCGCCACCTGCACGCCGATCACCTGCGTCTTGAGCCCGGCCAGCCTCAGGCCGATCAGCAGCCCGGCGGTGGTACCGCAGGAGCCCGTGGCCACGAACAGCCGCCGCGGCTCGGGCAGCTCGCGTCGCGCGACCTGCTCGGCCAGTTCCAGTCCGGCCTCGACGAATCCTAAGGTTCCCAGCGCGTTGCTGCCGCCGGGCAAAATCAGCGCGATCGGCGGGTCGGCGTGCAGCCGCGAGCCGACCAGCGCGCCCAGCGTCTTGAGCGCGGTCATCGGATAATTGCCGGCCCAGTGCATCTTCGCGCCGTAGTAGTGCATCAGCCGCAGCGCCTTGCGGCAGTGGTCGGTCAGCGGCTGGTTGAACAGCACCACGTGGCACTCCAAACCGAAGCGCCGGGCGTAAACCGCGGTGGCGATCCCGTGGTTGGTGCCGATGCCGCCGGTGGTCACTACTCCCTTGGCGCGGTCGGCCAGCACGCGGGGGAAAAGGAACTCGAACTTGCGCGGCTTGTTGCCACCGTAGTCCGGATTGGTCAGATCGTCGCGCTTGATCCACAGCTCGCCCAGACCGCGGGCCGCGGCCAGTCTCTCCAGCGGCGCCACGGGCGTGGGCCGGTCGATCAGCGGCAGCCAGGGGAGCCGGGCCAGACCCGGATAGCGCTTGAACAGCAGCGGCGAGACGCTCATTGCCCGTTCACCGACATCGACGCCCAATACGCACGGGGTTGCAAATTATTTAGATCCTTTGCGCCATTGATACACGCCGCGGGCAAGCATCCCCAGGCCGACCAGCAGGAAGACCGCGGCCACCACCGTGACCACGATTCCGATCAGAAACTTGAGGATCGGTAAAATGATCAGCAGCGTGCCCTTGATCAAGGCGCCGAGCAACGCGATCACGAAGAACAAGGCCACCAGGCCGATCAAGACCAGACAGCCGAGCCAGAAGTCGCGAAACATCCCCCAACCGGGCTGTTGCGCATAGACTTGCCAGTTGGGCCGCCCCGTCATGCTCAGCCTCCCATAGTCGGCGTCAACAGTGTGATCTCGTCGCCGTCGGCCACGGGCTGCGCCAGTTCATCGGGCAACTTGAGCCGCCGACCGTTGTGCAGCACGGTCAACACTCCGCTCTTGTGCTTGGCGAACAGCCGTTTGAAGAATTTACGGCCCAGCAGCTTCTGCTTGTCCGCGAAGTCGAACAACTGCTGCACGCTGTTCACACCATCGGCGGGCAGTTCGAAGCTGCGGTGGTCCATCCGAGCAGCGACGATCAGGCTCACGTTGAGTTTGACCGCCATTGTTACTCGCCGCTGTAATAGAACTCGAGTAGGTCGGTCTGTTTAAGCTGTTGAAGCTTGTTCTTGGTCGGCCTGCCCGAGGGGTACTCCCAGCCGTAAGCCTCGTGGAACTCGCGATACATTGTCTCCTGGTCGATCGTCACCCCGGCGTTGGGTCCGTCGGCCATTGGCGGTACGCCCATCACCCGCCCCGTGACCCGGGTATCTTCGAGGGTGATTCCCTCGCGGATGTTGAACGCCTTGCGGATGTTTTGGATCCGCTCGCCAGCCTCCATCCACTGCTCGTCGGTCAGGTCCCAGCCGGTGGCGGCATTGAGATAATCGAAGATCGGATAGGGCTTGCCCAACTGAAGGCCGAACAGGCAGATCCCAGCACCGTTGGCCACGTGGTTGATGGTCGAGCCAAGCTGCAGGAACTTGCCTTTGCCCGAATACTCGTAGCGTTTGGCGTGGCTGGAGAACATCGGCCGCTTGCCCATGAAGCGCACATCGACCTCTGTCAGCTCGGCAAAGCCCAGGCCCGTGGTCGTGTGGCGCCCCGGCGTCGGCTCCAGGGCGTAGGTCACGCCAAAGCCCGGGTCGTAGCGCGGATCGTGCGCGGGGAGCTCCTGTCCGCCGGCGTGAACCGCGAACTCCTCGGAGCCGCGACCCAGCTTCTCGGCCGCGCGCTTAACGCCGTCAGCCAGCAGTTCGCCGATCCCCGGCTCGCGCATTGCCATCTTCTCGATCAGCGGCACCAGCACCTTGGCGTTGCCCCAGCGCAATTGCAGGCCGTCGGTGTCCTTGTCGGTGAGCAGCCCCTTCTCGTAGGCCTCGAAGGCAAAGCTAATCGTGCTGCCGGCGCTGATCGTGTCCAGTCCGTAGCGGTTGCACAGGTCGTTGACTTTGTAGATCGTGAACAGATCGTCGATCAACAACGAGGTGCCGAACATGCACAGCGTCTCGTACTCGGGCTTGTGCGTCCATTCCAGCGGGTACGGCCCATGCTCGATCTTGTGTTCACCGCCGCAGTGAATCGGGCAGAAGCTGCAGCCGTAGCGTTTCTCCTGGTATTTCAGCAGGCTTTCGTCGCTGATCTTGTGGGCCTTGCTGCTCAGCGGGAAGTCGCGATAGCCCACGCCCTTCCAGTTCTTGACCGGCGAATCGCCGTTCTGCGAACTCATCGCCGTGGTCCCCATCGTGCCGTAGCGTTTGAGGATCTGCTTCCAGGCCATCGCGTCGTCGCGCGGGAAGAACTTTAACTTCCAGGTCAGCTTTCCGGCCAGGCTCAGGGTTTTGCCCAGTATCGGCTTGGTCGGGTAGAGGAAGTTGCCCTTATCGATGTAGGCCTTGAGCTTCTTATTCATCTCCTTGATCTTGTCGCGGTCGGCCAGCTCGGTCTTGGCCTTGCCCTTAAGAGCGATCGCCTTGAGCTTCTTGCTGCCCATCACCGCGCCCAGACCACTGCGTGCGGCCAGACGGCCCTTGTCGTTGACGATTCCCGAGATCAGGCTCAGCTTCTCGCTGGACTGACCGATGCTCGCCACTTTGAGCCGTTTGATCCCGGTCTTTTCTACCAGCCGATCCTCGGTCTCAAAGGCGTCGATCCCCCACAGGTCCGTGGCGTCCTCGATTGAGATCTTGCCGTCGTTGATCAGGAAATAGACCGGCTTGTCGCTGGCGCCGATGAAGAAAATTATGTCGTAGCCGCACTTCTTGATCTCGGGGCCCAGGGTGCCGCCGGAGTTGGCGTCGCCCCAGCCGCCGGTCAGCGGGCTCTTGCCGACCACGATGTAACGGCCGGAGAAAAACGCTGTCGATCCTGACAGCAATCCGGTGGCGAATCCCAGGATGTTCTCCGGGCCCAGCGGATCGATGCCCGGCTTGGTGCGATCGAAGATCAGCTTTGCAGCCAGGCCATAGCCCGTCATGTACTGCCGGACCATCTGCTCGTCGATATCTTGCTCTTCCCAGCTCTTGTTGGTCAGATCTACCCACAGAACTTTTCCCGCGTATCCGTTAGGCATGAATGCTCCTTATTTTTTCACTGCAGGGCGCAACCCCGTCGTCGGGTTCGCCCAGTGGGCCTATTGGGGGATCGAGGCCAGCAGCTCGTGCGCCAGCCGTTTGTCGTCCTCGAGCTCTTTTTCAAATCCGGGGTCGGGAGTCAACGTCAGCACCTTCTCCAGGTACTGGCAAGCGGCATTATACTCTTTTTCCTTGATCAGCACCTCTCCGAGGTTGACCAACGTCAGGCTGTAGTTCGGGGCGTACGACAGGCTCCTCTTCAAGTGCTCGACGGCCGTGGAATTGCGAGCCAGCGGTGATTTGAAGTAGACCATGCCGATCACGCGATCCGGCCCGCCGTACCAAAATGTCGGGTCGAGCTTCAGCGCCGCCGCCAGGTTGTCTTGGACGTCGCCGACGATCGTCATCTTGGAAAACGTGCTCTTTTCCTCGTAGCTCTTGGCCAGGTTGACCGCGTACCAGTAGTGGGCGCCGGCCGATTGAGGGTCGGCCGTATAGGCCTTCTCGCCCCACTGGGTTCCCTTGACGTACAGCGCCTCGCGCTTGTCGGCAGGGGCGAAACGCCCGAGGAAGTAGTAGGCCATCGAAATGCGATAGGCAGCGTCGGCGCTGGCCGGGTCGGCCTGAAACGCTTGCTCCCACTTGGCGACCGCCTGCAGCACGAAATCGTCGGAGCTGGAGCGCTGCAAGTACAGTGCGTCTCCCTGGGCGATCAAACTCCCGGAATCCTGGGCCGTTGCGCCCGGAATACAGAATAGCAACGCCACAAACAGCGCGGTTCCAATCAGGACTCCCTCATTTCTGAAATACATTCAGTGCTCCCCCGATATATCGATTATTTGCGGCCGTGCAGTCGATATTCCATCCTGGCGATGGCGTCCTTGGTCGCGTCGACGATCGCCTTGCGATGCCGCCAGAGGCTTAGGGGCACGAAGACGATGCGCAACAGCGGCATGTTGTAGCGCCGCAGCAGCCGCTTCAGACCGTTGAGCTCTTCCGCGGCGCCGCTCTCTCCCAGGCCCTTGATCGCCGCCACCCGCAGCTCTGGGCCTTCGCGGTAGATTTTAACTAAATTCGAACGCTCGAACAGCGCAGCGTGTGTCGCGGGCTCGAGCATCTCCAGGGCCTCCTTGCCGCCGAGCTTGGCCAGCGAGGCCACCAGCGTCTTGCGCATGCTCGGCTCGGCATAGAACATCTCGATCAGCTTGGGCACCTGATCGTGCGCACGCAGCTTGCTCAGTACAAGGGCCGCCGCCTCGCTGACCTCGGTCTGTTTGTCGAAAAGCAGCTCCCCGGCGATCTGGGCCGCGACCTCCGGACCCAATGCGGGCAGCGCGGTCACCGCCGTGCGGCGCACGCGCGGATCGCTATCCTCCTTAACGTCCGCGAGAGTCTGGACGTCGGCCCCGGAGCCGAGCTTGGCCACCAGGTCGATGGCGTTGCGCACGATGAAGTAGTCCTGGTCACTGAGCATGCCCTGGGCAGTGCGTTTGTAGATTTTACCGTTCTCGAGCTCGCGGATCTTCCAGCGCGAGGCTTCCAGCGCCGGCGCGCCCATGTCGCTGAGAATCGTAAACGCCTTGCGGCGAATCGAGCGGTCGTCTTCGGAGAACATATTGAACAGGCCGTCGATCACTTCGCTCGATCGCAGCACGCGCAGAATGCGGCTGACCGCCTCGGAGTGCTCGCGATCCTCCTCGACCAGATTGCGCAGCATCACCTGGACGGTCTCCGCATCGGCGACGCTCTTGAGCCCCTTGATCGAGGACTCGACCATTACCTTGTCCATCAGGCTGTCGCTGTCGTTGTTCAGCGCCGCCTCGTGCTTGCGGCGCAGTCTGTCGAAGCCCAGCACGATGCGCTGAGCCATCATCAGCCTGTCGGAAATGATCAGCTTCTGCGCCAGAGTGCCCATGGTCGAGAAGATTTTATTGACTACCTCGTGGTCTTTCTCTTTACCCGCGAGCCTGCCGGTGAGGTTGTCGATGACCTGGACCAGCGTGGTGTCCTTGTTTTTGGCGATGGCCACATCGGTCATATTCAGGATGTTGTCCAGAGCAGCGACCTTGGTCTCAAAGTTGCTGGTGGCGATGTCCTGCAGCAGCTGTTCGACCATCTTGCGCGTGGTCGACCACGACAACTCGTCGCGGATTCCGCCCTCGCTGAACAGTGTCTTGTCCAGCAGGCTGGGGTCCATCGCCAGCACCATCTGCATCAGGTAGCGCCGGGCCGTGGGATCGGAGGACACGTCGGCCTGGGACAGCGACTTGAAGGCCTGGCCGATCTTCTCGGCGCTGAGCTCGGTCATGTCGGTGCCGCCCTGCATCTTGCCCACGATTTCGGAGAGGATGACGTTGGACATCAAACGGTCGCCGGAGTCGCGAGCGTCCTGCACCTGTATCCGCTCGTCCTCGCCCGCGATCACGCCGTAGCGGAACTGGTCGAGGGTGATGTTGCTCACGTGCATCTTGTCCAGGAATCCCTTGGCGCCCCCGGCCTTTTTTACTTGCGCCTCGGTCATGGCGAAGATCCTGATGAACACGGTGATCTCATCGAGGGTCACGCCCTTGGTGAAGCTGACCGAGTTGATGTTGCGCGTATCCAGCGCGGCGACGAAGTCGTCGAGGAACCTGCTGCGACGCTTGATCCGCACGTCGTCGACCAGGATGTCCGAGCCCACGCGGCTGAGGGTAATCCGTTCCCTTTCCCCCAACAGCTCGTCGAGGGTATTGACCAGCGTCTCGATCGCCGGCTCGACGCTGGGGTGATCCATCGGGTACATGCCGAGCATCCGCACCAGCAGCGTGACGCGACGGATAATGTTCTGTCCCATGCGCGCCACTGCGACGTCCGAGAGTCCGCCGCCGCCGGCCTCCTGGGTTCCGGCCTTGACCAGGCCGACGCCCGCGGCGTTGGTCTTGATCGCCACGTCGGATATCACCAGCTCGTAGATCACTCCCTTGCGCCGGAAATCGGCCTCCTCGAGGATCGATTTCGCGATGTTCCACTGCAGGCGGTTGATCCAGTTGAGGTCAACGTTGAAGCTTTTTTCCAGCAGATCCGGGTTGTCGAGCACGGTGTTCACCGAGTCGATCGCGTTGACCTTCAGCGGCGGCAGACCGTCCTCCTCGGCGCGTTCGGCGATCAGGCTGAGCAACTGCATGTACATCGTAAACTTGGCGCGCAGGATGTTGACCTTGTCCTTGGGCACCTGGCCTGTGCGCTCGAGCAGGTTGGCCAGCGACTTACCCTTCTCGGAATTGCGCAGCCCTTGAACCATCTGATCAAAGGTCTTCTTGTCGGTCGCCTCTTGGAAGCGTCCGTTGTCGATCAGGTTGAGCATCACCTTGGCGTACGACAGGTCTTCGGTCGCCTTGTCCGCCACGTAAAGAAAAATCTCGGCCAATCCCCTGCTCGGGACGTCGGAAAGCACCTTGGTCATAACCGTCGTCTGGTCGACGATCGTTTTAGCCCCGCGTATGGCGGTCATTAACTGTCTGCCGATGTCGGCCGTCGCATCAATTCGTCCAGCCTGCGTCATCGGATCCTCCGGATCTTTTGCCCGGATTACTATGAAGAGCCTTCATCAACAATCCGAGTTAGGCAATGATATCATACTAAGATCAATAGTATTTCTGATGATAAATATACCCGCTGGGACTGTCAAATTGAACGATTACGGGGCTTCGAGCGATTGCGGTCTCCAGCCGTGCCAAGTAGCGGGCGTTTTGGGTGTGTAAGCATCCGTGTTGACAGCAGCGCGCGATGATGTAAGTTAGCCGCGGTCAAAATCCGCAAGAGGTGATCGAGCATGGAGTACCAGGGCGTTGTGATCCGACCGCCCAGTGAGGCCCGCAGCCTGATTCTGCAGGTGACGCACGGCTGTTCGAACAACAAGTGCACCTTCTGCCCGACCTATAAGGGCACGCGTTTCCGGATCAAGGACCAACAACAGATCGAGGCCGAAATCGACGAGGTCTCGTCGCTCTTTCCCTACCGCCGGGTGTTTCTGGCCGACGGCGACGCGCTGATCATCCCCCAGCCGCGGCTGACCGCGATCATGGCCCGGCTGAGCAACAAGATCCGCGGCCTGGAGCGCGTGGGAATTTACGGCAACGCTAAAAGCATCCTGCGCAAGAGCGTGGACGACCTGTGCGAGCTCAAGCGGCTGGGCCTGGGCATCATCTATCTGGGCCTGGAATCGGGCGATCCGCAGGTGCTTGATGCGATTAAAAAGGGTGTCGCGCCCAAGCAGATGATCGAGGCGGCCCAGCGGGTCAAGCAGTCCGGAATCCTGCTGTCGGTCACGGTGCTGCTGGGAATCGCGGGCAAGGACGGCGGCGAGCGCCACGCGCGGCTGACCGCCGAAGTGCTCAACAGTATGCAGCCGGACTACGTCGGAGCGTTGACCCTGATGGTCGTGCCCGGCAGCCCGCTATACGAACAGATGCTCGACAACAGCTTCAAGATGCCCGGCGTGTTCGAGATGCTCGGCGAACTGCGCACAATGCTCGCCGGATTGGAGTTGAACAACTGCCTGTTCACCAGCAACCACGCCAGCAACTACCTGCCGCTCAAGGTCAGGCTGCCCGCGCAGAAAGCTCACGCACTGCAAATGATCGACGAGGTGATCGACTCCGGGGACCAGCGCCGACTGCGCCCCGAATTCCTGCGCGCGCTGTAAAAAAATTCCGTAGCCCGGCCGGGCTACGGAACCTCTTAATATCAAGCGTATATCGGTTCTAGAACAGCGCGTATATGAACGGCAGAACCACCGAGCCCTCGGTGAAGAAGATGAACAGCGACAGCGCGAGCAGGATGATCACGATCGGCGCCATCCACATCAGCTTGCGCTCCACCAGGAATTGGAGAAACTCCCTGACGATTCCCATCTTTGCCATTATCATCTCCACCTATCGCCCATCAGGCGTTGTTTTTCCGCAGTCAGCAAAATTGCGATTCCATCACGGATTATAAACGACCGGCCGCAATCGCGGCAAGTCAGCCGACCCTCGCCGCCAAGCTCGCCCTCGAGCTCAAGCGGCGCGCGATCCAAGACGCCGAACGGGCAGGCGTGCAGGCAATCCAGGCACAAAGTGCAGCGCTGCGCGTCGCGCATCGGTCCCTTCTCGCCGCGGGTCAGCGCGCCGTTGGGACAGGCGGCCACGCAGGGCCAACCGCAGCGCGGGGCCAGGCAGCGATCGCTGACCGTGATGCACTCCGGGCAGCCCAGTCGGCTTTCCAAGGTTGCGGCATCCTCGTGCTCATCAGCAGGACGCCAGGAATAGAACGCCCCTTGCACGCTGCTGGACTCGAGGTCGACCCGCAGTAGTTGCGCCTCGCCCTGCAGCTCGAGGGCCACGACCTCGTCGCGCCAATCCTGCGGCAGGTCCACGCGCAGTGAATCGTCGTCTTGGGTGGTCTGTGGCGACCCTCCGCCATCGATCAGCCGCACAGCGGTCGGCGCGTCAAAATACAAAGTCAGCCTATCCAACGGATCGCGGCGTTTGACCAGCGCCACCCGCGGATCGCCGTCGAGCACTCGACAGCCGATGGTGTGCTTGATTGCCCAACCGGCCGAAGCTCCGCCGAACCAGCGCGTGGCCCAAGCAAAGGCGCGCTGTACGCCAAGCATCCTGGGCAACAACCACCGCAGCGGCCGTCCCTCGGCCGCTATTCCGCCGGTGAGCTGCGGCGTGTAGCTCACATGCTGCTCGTCGAACACACCGAGCAATCGGCGCAACTGCGCCACGCCGAAGGTCCCCTCGTGAATCCCGCGCGCCACCTCGTCGCGACCGCCGGGCACCGCGATAAACGGCAGCAGCCCGAGGCGGAACAGCACGCGCTCGAACCAGCGTAGTTCGTGCGGCGGAGTGCCGGTGTTGTACAGATTGAGGCTCAGCCTACGCTTGATCGGCTCTTCCTCGAACAGAAAACGACCGTTCGGGTTGAGCACCCGGCGCGCCTCACGCAGCACGGGCAGCGGGTCGGGGAAGTGGTGGAACGTACCCCAACCGAAGACCGTGGGCAGGCTGTCGTTGCGTAGCGGCAGGTTGTGCGCGTCCGCGCAGATCAGCATCGCCTCGCGCTCCAATCCCATTCGTCGGCGATATTCCCGGCCGGTGAGCAACGCCTCGGGACTGATGTCGAGGCAGAATCCGCGATAGCCGTGTCGCGATGCGAGTAACGCGCCGTTAAGCCCCAGCTCCGCGCCGATCTCGAGAAACGGCGGCCGCAGGGTTCGTTCGAAAACCAGCCGGTCGAAAGTCGGGACGCGCATGCGCAGCAGGCTTTGAAACAGGCCGATAAAGCGATCCACGAACTCGCCGTGGAAGCTGCGGAAGTCCAGCTCGCCGCGGATCTGTTGTTCGGTCTGCCTCACACGATCCTCAGCGGCACGCGCAGGGTCGCGGCCCCGCGCTGCTCGAACCAGGCCACGTGCTCCTGGATCAGCGTGAACTCGACCTGGTAACGGCCGCTCTTGGGCGGAGCGGTCACCGCGATCTGCAGGCTGACGCTCTGTCCGGGCAGCACGTCGACCGGCAGGTAGCTGCGCGGATGGCCGTCGAACTCGAGCATCCGGCCGCGCCGGTCAAGCAAGTGATAGCTCAGGCCAACCGCCGAGTCGCCCGCTGCGGACAACTCGCGCCAGGCCACTGCGCCGCTGTTGACCAACGTCACGCTGCAGCTCAGCTCCTGTCCGGGCCGGGCCTGCTGGGGCAGCGTGTGACTGATGAAGCGCACGCGGCAGCCCTCCTGGGTCAGCGGCTGCTGCCCCTCGCCCAGTCCCAACGCGTGTTCCAGCGGCTCGAGCCGCGCGACCAGCTCGTCGATCAATGTCGACTGCTGGCAGGCCAGGTTGCCCGGGGCCAGCTCGTCGACCATGTACAGAAAAGCCTTGGCCTTGGGGCAGTAGGCGCAGGAATTCTCGGTACGCTCGGCCTTGTCGTAGTCGATGTTGAACGCCTCGTCGCGGAATCCCTGGTAGCTCGGGCCGTTCCAGATCTGTGCAAACGGCTGCTCGTTGACGTTGCCCATGTAGTGATTCTCGATCGAACAGGAGCGCAGGCAGCAGGGAAAAACAATGCCGTCCGAATCAACGTAAGAGGCGATGTAACCTTCGATGCACGGCACGCGCTGCAAGTCGTCGATCGGCTCCACGCCTAGCAGGCCGCAGACGTCGCCGCGCGCGTCGTGGCCGGTGGTCCGCAGGTCCGCGGAGCGTAAAATCTCCGAGACCTGCACGGTGTAGGTCGCATTGTCGTGCGACTCGAGCTCCACACGGCGCACGTCCTCGCGCGTCCGCTGCAACTGCTCAGGGTTGAGAAACAGGTAGCTGTGCACCGGCCGCGGCTGGATCAATCGAAACTGGATCTGGTTGGCGCCGATGCTCCGCGTCAGCTCGTCGATTTGGGGCACCAGGTTCCAGTTGAGGTTGGTGATCACGAAGTTCAGGCTGACGAAGCTGCCCGGACCGCCGCACTCGCGGGCGATGCGCACGTAGCGCGCCAAATTGCCGGTGATGCGCTCGAAGTCCTCGGGCTTGGTGCCCGGATGGGTCTTGACGTAGGTCTCGGCGTCCGGCGCGTTGAGGCTGATCGAGAGGTGCACGCCCAGGCGCGCGAAGCTCTCGATGCGCTCGTCGTTGAGCAGGTAGCCGTTGGTGCAGATCGAGACCGCCAGGCCCAGCTCCCTGGCGTGTTGCACCATACGGTCGATCGGCTTGTACATCAGTGGTTCGCCGCCGCCGGTGAACGAAACCTGCTCGCAGTTCAGAGCTGCGAGGTCCTCGAGCACGCGCTCGATGGTCTGCGGCGGCAAGTCGGGTTTCTTGCCCGGCGCCTCCCACTCCAGCGCGCAGAACACGCAGCGGTAGTTGCAGCGATAGGTGGGGATGATGCAGGTCTCCAGCGGGCCGACGAATGCGCGCTTGGTCAGCACTCCCTTGCGGATCAAATAGCGACGGCGGGCCTTGGCCAATTCCAAAGGATCGATCATCAGCGCGGCCCTGTTGCTCGGCTGCTCAGTCAAGATGCACCTCGATTGAAGCGGCTTGCGGATTCTCGGGCTCGAACCAGCCGACGTTGTCCTGCACCAGGGTAAACTCCAAAAGCATCGCGCCGCTACGCTTTGGAGCCGCGACCTCGATCTCGAGATCGAGCACGCCGCCGGGCGGCAGCGTGCGCTCGAGGTAGGCGCGTTGAGAGTCGTCGAACACGGCCACGGAGCCGTCGCGCTCGCGCCAGTGGTAGGCCAGGCCGATGGGCGTGCCCGAGGCCAGCGCCCTGCCCGCCCAGTAGCGCTCGCTCGGGTTTTGCAGACTCACGCGGTAGGTCCGGGATTGACCGTTCGCCAGGCTCGCCGGTCCGCTGACATCGGTGATTCGCACGCGACGCTGGGTCTCGTCCAGACGTTCGCGCGAGGCCCAGGCGACCGGCGCAGGCTCGAAGATCTCGGAGCCCAGTTCGCCGGGAATCTTCAGCCGCTCCAGCAGCCGTTTGAAGCGATCCAAATCGCGCGAGCGCGAGGCGAAGTTGCTCGGCGGATCGTCGGTCTCCCACTGAGCGTAGAGCTCGTCCTCAAGCTTGATTCCGAGCTGTTCGCGCTCTTCGTAGATCGGGCTGTTGGGCAGCAGCACGCAGGGGCATGTGGGCCGCACCACATAGTCCAGCACCTTTCGCAGACGTACGATCCCCCACATCGTGCGCCATAAATCGCGACGACGCTCGCCTGGAAAACCGATGATCATCAGCCCGTGGATGCGAATCCCCGCAGCGTTCGTATCGCGCAGCACGCGCTCGACCATCGCGATGTCGTCGGACTTGCCCATCGATTTGCGCACTGAAGGGCTGAGGCTCTCGATGCCGTATTGCAGCATGGTGCAACCGGCCGCGCGCATCTTGCGCAGCAGCTCGGGAGTCATCTGCCGATGCGGCATGGCCATCCCGTACCAGCGGATCGGGATGCCCGACTCGATCACCAAATCGCAGAAGCGTTCGAGCTTGCGCACATCGGCGTTGAGAATCGAGTCAACCATGTTGAACTTGTAGATGCCGAAGCGCTGGGCGTGAAGCTTTATCTCTTCGAACAGGTTCTCGCCGCTACGGCAGCGGTAGCGCTGCCAGAAGCCGCGCTCCGAGCAGTACTTGCAGTGGTTGGGGCAGCCGCGGCTGCTGGTCACCGACAGCACGTCGCCGCGGGCGTAGCCCAGGGGCAGCAGGTCGGCGAACTCGGGAAACGCGATCTGGTCCACCGGCTCGATCAGCGGCCGGTCGCCGCCGTCGAGCACCTCGCCGTCGCGCCGCACCAGCGCGCCGGGAACCGGTTCGAAGCGGCCGGTCTCGAGCAACGAGCGCACCAGCTCGACTGCCGTGCGCTCGCCCTCGCCGACCACCACCGCGTCGGGCACATCGCTTTGGATAAAACGTTGGGCGTGCACGTTGCGGTTGCACGAGGGCCCGCCGAAGACGATCGCGATCTGCGGGTCGCGTCGCCTGATCGCGCGCGCCAGTTTGAACGAGACCTCCTCGGTGGTGAAGAATATCGAGAGTCCGACGATCCGAGCGCCGCTGCTTAGCACGCGTTGGGCCCAACCCTCGATCTTCTGCTGGATCATCTCATCGATGCCGATGCTGCCGCGGTCGCGGTCCAGGCCGCGGTCGGCGTGGAAGTACGGTCGCATCTCAGGCGGCAGTTCGTTGTGCAACTCAACGCCGAAGTCAAAGGCCGCAACCTCGATCTCCGCGTTGCGTAGCGCGGCCACCAGATAGGCCATGCCCAGCGGCGGATCCTCCACCGTCCAGAACGGACACTGCACCAGCGCGACCTGGACGCCGCTCATTCGCTCGCCGCCGCAAAGATGTGTGCGTCGCCCCAGCCCGACCAAGCGCCGGTCATATCGCCGCTGGGCGCGGTCTGGGTTTTGAGCACCAGCCGCTGCCTACGGCCGCCCAGCCCGTCGAGCGGCACGCACACCTGCTGCCAGCCGCGGTCCGACTCGTGATGTTTGGGGTCCAGGTAGCGCGACCACAGCTCGCGCGGTCCGTCATCTTCCTGGACCAGCAGCGCGAACAGTACGCCCTCGCCACCCCATTTTAGGCACAGCGGATCTAGGGCGATCGCCGCGCGGAACTCGGCCCCGTCCGGAAGATCGACGTCGTAAGCGATCTCGGAACGCGGGTGCGCAAACAGCACCAGCCGCATGTCGCCCTCGACGTTGAACTGCCGACGCGAAACCGGCTCGGGCGCGTCGCTTGTTACGCTCGCAGCCTCGAGTTCGGCGACGAAATCGAAAATCCCCAACGCCTCCTTCTCGGCCTTGATCCTCCAGGACATCTCGCGGAAACGCCAGAAGGCCTCCTGAACCTGCTCGGGATCGATGGTCGGCAGATTGAGGATCGTGGAGTGGAAATAATTGCTCTGCTCCTGCTTGGCCAAAAATCCCTCGCGCTTGCACAAATCGTAGAGCTCGGTCTGCGGATAGGGATAGAAGATGCTGACCTGGGCCCGGTTGGGCCGGATGATCTTATTGAGCTCGAACAGATCTTCCAGCGTCTGCGGCGTCTCGCCGGGAATGCCGACGATGTTGAAGTTCCAGGTCTTGATCCCGAACTCGTCGGCCCAGCGGAACACGCGGATAATATCGTCGTTGGACATCTTGCGGTTGAGCACTTCGCGCCGCAATTTCTCGTTGCCCGACTCCACGCCGATCGCCACCATCTCGCAGCCCGCATCCTTGAGCGTGGCGAAAATTTCGCGGTCCACGGTCTCGACCCGCGCATAGCAGGTGAAAGGGTAGCTGAAGCGCTCGCGGTAGAGCTCGCAGAAGCGCTTGGTCCAATCGTGGTCCATGGTGAACACGTCGTCCTCAAAGAAGACCGACTTAAAGTCGTAGAGCCGATCGACCAGCTCGACCAACTGCAAATAGCGCTCGGGGCTGCGCATGCGCACGAAGCGCCCCTTGCCCTTGTAGCGCTTCATCCGCGCCGAGTTGGCGCAGTAGGTGCAACGGTAGGGGCAGCCGCGGCCGCCCATCACGGTGATCTCGCGGTAGTTCTGTTTGAGGATCAAGTCCATCGGCCAGATCGAGCGATCCGAGATCGGCAGCTCGTCGAGATCTTCGATCAGCAACGGCATCTGCGTACGCACCTGCTCGGACCCGCGCTTGGACCACAGGCCCTCGATTCCGTGCGGGTCAACGCCGCGTTCGAGCCGATCAAACAGCTCGGGCAGGGGCCGCTCGCCCTCGCCGATGCAGACGAAGTCCACCGCCGGATGCTCGATCACCTGCTCGGGAATCAGGATCGCATGAATCCCGCCGACCACCGTGTAAACCTGCGGCCGCTGCTCCTTGATCCAATCGCTGAGCGTGCGCGCAAAGGCCCATTGGTGCGAGTTGACCGGCAGCAACACGACCTGCGGATCGCGTTCGTCGATCCATGAGATCAGCTCGTCGCACTCGGGCAACTTGGTCAGGTAGATCAGCGACGTGTCGTGCCCCTGATCGCGCAGTACCGCGTCCACATCGCCCACGCCGTGGTTGTAGCTCGCCGGGCAGCCGCTGTCGATGTCCAGGTAAAGCCACAGCGCCCTCACGCGCCCCCCTCCAGGTACGGCCTACCCCAGCCGGACCAGGCGCCGGTTAAATCGCCGGTGCGGTCCGGGTCGGTCATGAACACCACGTCCCAGGTGCCGGGGAAATTGTTCAGCGCCACCTCGCGCTCCTGCCAGCCGCGGTCGATCGCCTTGTTCTTGGGATCGATGAAGTCGTTGAAGACCACGATCTTCTCGTCGCCGCGCTCAAGGCGCACGCGGTAGTGCACGCCGCGTCCGCCCCACTCCAGACACTTGGGGTCCAGCGCCATGGCCAGTTGCAGCCGCGAGTCGGGTCGGATCTCCACCTGCGGATAAACCAGGGCCGACCGCGGGTGCATGAACAGCACGAAACGCCGATCGCCGTTGATCAGAAAGCGGTCGAGGCGAACCATCTCGTCGTCGCCGCGCCGACGCTGAGCGCGCGAAAACTCGGAGACGAAGTCGAAGTAGCCTTGGCGGCCGCGCTGCATATCGACCTGTTCCTTGCGCGCCTCGATCGCCCGCGCCTCGTCGCAGAACTCCTGGTAGAGCTCGGTAATCCGTTGACGGGAGATGGTCGGCAACTCGAGCACCGACTCGTTCTCGAAGTAGGTCGTGCGCTCCTCGCCGCTGTACAGCCCCTGTTCCACGCACTGATCAAAGAGCTGCGTCCCGGGATAGGGGTAGAAGATCGAGACCTGAATCTGGTCGGGCAGTACGCGCTGGTTAAGCTCGATCGTCTCGCGGATCGTCTGCTCGTCGTCGCCGGGCACGCCGACGATGTTGAAGTCGCGGGTGATGATCTCCAGCTCGCGGCACCACTGGAACACCAGCTCGATCTGCTCGTTGCTCATCGGCCGCTTCATCACCTCGCGGCGGATCCGCTCCGAGCCGGACTCCACGCCGATGTTGACCATGTACAGTCCGGCGCGCTTGAGCGTGGCCAGCAGCTCGCGCGTCACCATCTCGACGCGCACGTAGATCCGAAACGGGATCAGGAAGCGCCGGCGATAGGCCTCGGCGAAGTCAACGGCAAAGCGCGATTTGATGGTGAAAATGTCATCCTCGAAATACAGCGTGTCGATGCGGTACTGCCGCTGCAGGCGCTCGATCTCCTCGAGGATGTTGCCCACCGAACGAAAGCGCACGTAAGAACCCTTGTCCTTGTAAAGCCGCGAGAGGGCGTGGTTGCAGCAATAGGTGCAGTGCATCGGGCAGCCGCGACCGGCCATCATCGGCATTTCGTAGGCATTGACCTGCAGAATGCGTTGCATGTCGAAAATCGAGCGGTCGGCCAGCGGCAGGTCGTCCAGGTCGCGGATCAGCGGCCGCAACGGGTTGCGGATCACCTCGCCGTCTTTGCGCAGCCAGAGGTTGTCGATCGAATCGTAGGGCCGACCCTGACGCAACGCGCCGGCCAGGTCGACCAGCGCTCCCTCGCCCTCGCCGCGGACCAGCACGTCGATCTGCGGCCAATCGATCACGTCCTGGGGCGCGTGGGTCGCGTGCACTCCACCGGCAATCAGCAATGCGTCGGGCAGCGTTTTTTTGATCTGCTGCGCGGCGCGCAGTGCAAAACTGCGCTGGTGCGAGTTGAAGCTCAGACAAACGATGTCCGGCCGGAAATCCTCGAGCTCGGGCGCGAGGTCGAAGTCCGTTTGCTCGACGGTCACCAGGCCCGGACGGTGTCCGTGCTCGTTGAGCACGGCCGAGAGCGAACCGATGCCGTGGTTGTAATGCGGACCGTTGCCGGTGGCCACGTTGAAATATACGAAGAGGACTTTCACTCGTTCCCCGTTTCCAGTGTGCGAAAAGCGCGATAAGCATAGCGCGAACAGGGGACAGCTTAAAAGCCGGAGCGCTCCAGTCAAGTCCGATATATCCGAGGCGCTCACTAACGTCGGATGATGTGCCGCGTCCCGGTCCGTTGCCGACTGTCTCGCGACGTGTTCTTCGTGTGAGTTGTCCGCGATGAGGCATTGCAGCGCAATCGGCTAATGGAAGTGCCGGAAGTCCTTCGTACGACCAAGGGCACTTGCCCGATCTGTGTGCAGATCGTGGATGCGCGGGTGGTGGTGGACGACGGCGCGGTGTGGCTGGAAAAGCACTGCCCGGAACACGGCGTCCAGCGCGCGACGCGGATCGCGTGGGCATTGCTGTCAAGGGTTCATGGTCGGGCACATTGGCAAGACCCAGCGTACTCTCGATCAATCGCTGCGCTTCGCTCTCTCGCTACCGCTTAAGGACCTAACCGTGCAAATCAACACGCCGATGCCCGGCACGCCGCAGTACGAGCAGTACCGCGAGCACGGCACGCTGCTGACCGACGACCTGTCGCGCTACACCTACTTCCAACCGGTGTTCGTACCACACGGGCTCAGCGCCCGGCAGCTCGTCGCGGCCCATCGGCGCTTTTACCGTCGTTTCTATTTGCGACCGATCACCTTGCTGCGCCACCTGCGCTCGATCCGGCGTTTCTCCGACCTGGGAAAATACCTGCGCGCCCTGCCGCTGTTGTGGCAGCTCGCACTGTCGCGCCGGGATTCAATCCGATAGCGGCTCGGTCAGTTGAGCGACGCGCTCGCAACGCTTCAGGTCGAAGCGCCAGGCGATCATCTCCTTGCCGTAAAAGCGGAACGTGCCTAGGCGCTCGGCCTCTTGCGCGTCCACAATCCGGCCGCCCAGGGCCATGCGCCGCGCTCGCCCCAGGCCAATGAACTTGGCCAGGCGAAAAGTCGCCATACCAGGCAGAAAACCGTAGCGCGCCTCGTGCAGCCCCAGGCGTGCATCGTCCGTGGCCAAGCGCACGTCGCAGGCCAAGCCAAGCTGCAATCCGCCGCCGAGGCACTGCCCGTGGTAGATGCACAGCGTGTTCAGCGGCAGGCGTTCGATGGCGTGCAGTGCGCGCTCCCAGCGCGCGAACCCGTGGATGTCGGGCTTGGCGTCGCGCGGAATATCTCGCAGATCAATGCCGCGGCACAGGCGGAGCCGCGAATCACCAGCGCGCGGCAGGACCGTTCGTCCTCGAGCCTGTGGCAGGCCTGCTCGACCTGGTCGATCATCGCTGTATTGATTGCGTTGCCCTCTTCCGGACGGTCGAGGGTCAGCACGGCCACGCCATCGTCTTGTGTCAGTTTGATATGTTCATATTCCATCCGGGTCTCCAGTCTGGATTCGTCACGTTCACCAATGCAGCAATCCGGTCTCGATCGATACGCCGGGCCGTGATTGCCCGCGCCCAATCGCGTACTGTTCTGGAAACAGCTCAATTTCTTCAAGGTCGCCTTTGAGATCGACATCGAGCGCCGCTGAGCCACGAGCATGGTGCGCCGTCGTACATTAGGTGCGGCTCGTAACTGCTGGCCCAAAGCCGCCCTGTTCAGTCTTTTGTCAATCACACCGATCAGGTTGCAATTGCCGATGCGATGATGTTAATTATTCTCCAGTCCTGTCGCTTACCATACGGGGCATCCGTCAATTATCCCGATCCGAGGAGACAACATGAGATCGATGCTTTTCCGCGGCAACCCCGGGTTGACGAAGTCGTTTTTTGCCATCCTGGCCTTGTCAGCAATTGTCATGCTCTCCGCCTGCGCGCCTTTCACCTACAACCGATACCAGACCGCACAGACCCTGGGCCAAGGTGAGATGAAGCTGATGGTCGCGGCCAACCTCGGCTCGGACATGGCCTCCCAACTCGCCCCGGAATTGATCGACGAGATGGAAGACAAGCTCGACGTCTGGGCTCTGGAATACCCGGAGTACCAGTACCTGGCCGACAAGATCAACGACTCCGATTTCTGGGACGACTTCGAAGATATCGGCTTTGACGGCGCGCAGCCCGACGTGGAAGTGCTGTTCGCCGCCGGGCTGACCGACAAGATCGACCTCGAGCTGCGGGTCTCGGGCACGCTGTACGTGCGGGCCAACGCCAAGATCATGCTCGCCAAGCTGGGCAACCGCGGCGCGTTCTCGATCTCGCCGGGACTGGGTTGGCACTGGATCAAGGAGCGCGAGTACAAGCTCGATTACGATCTGTGCATCGATTCCTACAAGGGCCAGGGCTACACCGCCGAGTTGCCGTTGATCTTCGGCTGGCAGTTCGAGCACGTCGCGCCCTATTTCGCGCCGATTTACGCCTTCCACTTCATCGAGATGGACTACACCCGCGACGCCAACGTGGTTCCGACCTACAAGACCGAGATCACCGAGCAGTTCTACGCACACCAAATCGGTCTGGCCGCAGGCGTGCAGTTCCATCTGGGCGATATCCTGATCACCCCCGAAGTGGTCGGCATGTACCACACCAACGAATACTTCGATATGTTCTCGGTCTACCCCGGACTGGCTCTGGGCGCGACTTGGTAGGAACTCGCCGGACTCCGGCCTCAAACCATTAGAATAAAAAAGCCGCCCGCCGGGGCGGCTTTTATTTTACAATCATTGCCCGGAGGATTGTGATGATTATTACCCGTTCCATCAAAGTCTCGTTGTGCCTGCTGCTTGCCACCTGCCTGCTGTGCGTCGGTTGCGCGCCGGTGAGCTACAACCGCTACCAAACGGCAAACACCCTGGGCGCCGGAGAGATGAAACTGATGATCGGCGCCAATGCGGCCCACGACGTGATCTTCCCGGTCTACTCGGAAATCGAACTGGACATGAACGACGAGATGTACGACTGGGCCCGCGAGAACGGCGTGGGCTACGACCTCGAGGACATCTTCGAGGATGTGTTGACCGAATCGGTACTGATCATGCTCTACGTCCCGACCTTGGGGCTGGCGCCGGACTTCGAGCTGCTCTACGCCGTGGGAGTGCATGATCGGGTCGACATTGAAGCGCGGCTGACCGCATCGCTCTACGGCCGACTCAACGCCAAAGTGCTGCTGGCCGAGTTCGGCGACAGCGGCGCGCTGTCCATTTCACCGGGAGTAGGCTTCCGCGACATTAAGGGCGATCAATCGGAGAACACCATCGGCGATGGCGAGGCCGAGGACTCCTATAGCGGCTACGTGCTCAGCGCGGAACTGCCGCTGCTCATCGGCCGCCAAGGCGAGCACGTCTCGCCCTACATCGGCCCGCTCTACGTCTACCACTACGCGGACATCGACTACCGACGCAAGACCAGCGGCCTGGACCAGGAGTTCGACCACACCATCGAGTACGGCCTGTCGTTCCATCAATTGGGATTGATCGTGGGCAGCGAGTTTCACTGGGGACACTTCTCGATTACGCCCGAGCTTGTGGGCATGTACCATAACGGGCCGGGCATCAACTACTGGATGCTCTACCCCGGGCTGGCTCTGGGCGGCAGCTGGTAGCAGCGCGACCGACCTAAAGTATTACATCAGGGTTTATACTCTAATCTATTGATTAGCTTGATAATTATGCCATCGCTTTATCGACTTGCTGCGTAATCAATCGGTCCTGGTATTGACCTTGATCTGACATGGTCTTAATGTCCCTTCCCATGACTTTTCTAATCGGTATCGCGGTTGGTGTGGTCGGCTTCGCAATTGTAGGCCGGCTGTTTCTGAGTTATCCGGCGGTTGATGCACGGGCGAAAAATCTAAGCCGCCGCCAGCAGCTAATCGTCGAGGCGATCGGCGAGGCGATGCTGCCCGAGGGCGGGGCGATCAGCCCCTCGGCCAAACAGGCCGGAGTGCTTAAGTACATCGACGAGTACATCGTTAAGATTGCGCCGTTCTACGCCTTTGGCATCAAGGCGCTGCTGGTGATGCTCGAACAGGCCACGCTGATCTTTGTGCCAAGCTGGCGTCGCTTCAGCCAACTCAGCGTTGAGGAGCGGCAGCGTTACCTCGCAGGCTGGGAAGAGAGCAAGCTCTACCTGCGGCGCACGATGTTCACCTCGGTGCGCGCGCTGTTCAGCATGGGCTACCTTGACGACGCCGAAGTTCAGAAACAGATGGGCGTCTACCGGCCCGAGGGCTGCGAACAGCTCGTGCCCGAGGCCGAGGGGGTCGACTTCTACGCCGGGGTCAAGCAGTACCAGGACTACAGCGGCGATCTGCGCGAGAGCTGCGACGTGCTGGTCGTGGGCTCGGGCCCCGCGGGCGCGATCGTGGCCAAGGAGGCGGCGCAGCTGGGCCGCGACGTAGTGCTGATCGAGGAGGGTCCGATCTTCGGTCCCGACGACTTCGTGCTCGAGCCCGGCGAGTCGATGCACCGCTGGTGCCGCGAGGATGGTCTACGCGTGGCCCAGGGCAACATCTTCCTGCCCAACATGGCTGCCAACTGCCTGGGCGGCACCTCGGTGACCAACAGCGCGATCTGCGCGCGTCCGCCCGATTTCATCTACAGCGGCTGGAGCGAGCGGCACCGGTTGGAGGGCATCAGCCGCGAGGCGCTCGACCCGCACTTCGACCGCGTGCATCAGTATCTGGGCATTCGTCCGGTGGCCGACGAGTCGCTGGGGCTTCGCAATACGCTGTTCCGCGACGCCTGTGAGAAACTCGGATTAGACCACCAGCCGATCGAGCGCAACGAGACCGGGTGCAAGGGCTGCGCCGAGTGCTTCACCGGTTGCCCAACCCGTGCAAAAAAATCGATGGACCTCAACTACGTGCCGGACCTGATCAAGGCCGGCGGCCGGGTCTACACATCGATGCGCGGCGAGGAGCTGCTGATCGAGGGGCGTCGCGTACGCGGCATGCGCGCGCGCGCCGTGGATCGCAAAGGCAATGCGGGGCACACGCTGACGATCATCGCCAAGACCGTGGTGCTGGCAGCGGGCGTGATGGCCACTCCGTTGATCCTGCAAAAAAACAAGGCCGCGAACTCCAGCGGCCAAGTCGGACGCAACCTGCAGTACCACCCCGGCGCGGCCATCGGCGGATTCTTCCCCGAGCCGGTCAATCCTTGGGAGGGCGCGACCCAGGGCTGGCAGTCGCTGCACTTCCTCGATCAGGGATTCAAGCTCGAGGTGCTGTGGTCGCCGCTGCCGATTTTGGCGGTGCGCTTCCCGGACTTCGGTTTCAAGCATAAAGAGCACCTGGCGATGGCGAAAAACTTCGCGCCCTGGGACACGATCGTCAGGACCAAGCATTCCTTCGGCACGGTCAAGGCCAAGCGCGGCTGGAATCCGATCATCAAGTGGAACTTTGACCAGCGCGACGTCAAGGTGATCCAGCGCGGCCTGGGGGCCCTGGCCGACCTGTTCTTCGCCGCGGGCGCCGACTACATTCTGCCGGGCCTGCACGGCGTGCCCTCGATGATCAACAGCAGCGAACAGGCCCAGCTGATCAAAACCTTCCCGCTCAAGGCCACGGATATGGTCAACGCGGGCAACCACATCTTCGGCACCACGCGCATGGGCGGCGATCCGGCCACCAGCGTCGTCGATCCAGCGGGCAAGTGCCACGACTACGACAACCTCTACATCGCCGACACCGGCATCCTGCCCGAGGGGACCGGCGTGAACCCGATGTTCACGATCATGGCCATTGCCGACCGCATGGCGCAGAAGATCCACGAGGGGCTCTAGCGATGAGCGCTGAAAAACGCACGATGCAAGACCTGATTAAAATGAAGACCAGCGAGCTCGACGCAGTGTTCGAGGCCGGCACAACGCCGGAGTTCGAGCAGCTCGCGGGCTGGGAGTTCCGCGGCTACAACCATCCTGGGTTCACCCGCGTGCTCGGGTTTCAGAAATTCACCAAGGGCTTCTTCCAAAAGGACGGCCAGCCCTTCGGCTACAACGTGCCGATCAAGCAAAACGGCGCGGACAATCCCTGGATCGCCAAACCCTCGGACGAGACGCCCAAGCGTTACGGGTTCTACTCGGTTAAGGCGTACCAGGCCGACGATGAGGACGCGGCCCATCCCCACGCGCTGTTCCTGGACTACGGCGACGGCGACAACCCTCTCCAAACGTTCACCTGGGTGTTGCGCGACTATTTGGTCCAGATCGATCCTGAAAATCCGGACCTCTACCTGGGACGGGCCTACGTCAGGGTCGGACCGATAAAGACCATGGGATCGTACTTCATCCTCGAACGACACCGCCAAGCGCCTTGAGCCGGTGGCGGCTTGGAGCCGCCGTAAGGCTCGCGTAGTTCGCTGGTCGTAATGCCACGACCCGCCCCGCATCGGACGATGGTGGGGGTGGGTAATAATGTTTGGGTATGCGCGAGCAGGGCCGGCTATGAGCCGGTGCAAAGCTCGCGGATTACGACCAGCGTTCTGCGCGAGACCCCCTCCTCCGTTCACTGATTCGCGTACGAGCGCCGATGTAATATACTTCCCATATCACATGAGACGCATCGCACTTGTAGCACTGTTCTGCCTGCTGCTGGCGTGTAATGTCGGGCTGCTGCTGGCTTACTCGGCTCTCGACCTATCCGCCGAGCAGGCGATGGCGCAGTCGATCGAGGGGCCGCGGGATACCACCCTGGTTTGGGAGTTCGTCGGCCTGACCCCGGGGGCCGACATCTTCGACCGTTCCCAGCCGCTGGTTCAGTCGCTGGTGCGCTACGCGCTGATCAAGAATCAAGCCCAACTGCTGACCGACATGGGCCTGGCCTACCTCGATAATCCAGAGTACGAAAACCAGGCTGAGGACTTTCTGCGCGACGCGGTAAACAAATCCGAACAGATGGGCATCGTGCCCACCTGCCCGCACCACGGTTTGGGCACGATCTTCTTTGCTCAAGGACAGACCGAGTCCGCCCTGAAACAATGGGAGACCTTTATCGGCAACTCCGAGTCGGTGGGCATCGAGGACGACAACACCTATCTGATCCGCTGGAGCCTATCCGTAGTGCACTTTATCGAGGGAAACGACCAGCAGTCGTTGCTCTACGTTCAGAGCTTCATCCCCCTGGCCCGCAACGACCAAGATCGTGCCCTGGCCCATGCGCTACGCGCGGCCCTGCGCCTTAGGGCCCAGACAATGCGAGGCGATGAATAATCCATCATTCGAAATCGTAATCGCCGAGGCTGGACAGCACATCCGAGTTTGCATAGCCTGATCGCTTGGATGAGACCAATGGCAGAGCATAGCGCGAGACCGAAATACATCTCGATCGTCCGAGTGCTGTACACGCTGCTGTTCATCGGCGCCCTGCTGGCCAGCTTTGCCCTGATCTCGAACCAGATGCGCGACGCCGTGGACTTCGAGTACGACCTCAACCACCGCGACTCCCCGCCCGATGACATCAACGCAGTCTGGACTTTCTTCTCCCAGATCGAAAACGTAAGCATTCACGACCCTTCAAACCGCTACGTGCAGGCGCTCAAGCGCTTCGCCTACGCCGACTCCGACCCCCAGCTGCTGGTGGACATCGGCGAGGAGCTGATGGTATTGCCCGAACAACGCCAAGACGCCGAGAACTACTTTTATCTAGCCCTGGATCGGATCTACGCCAAGGGCGAGCTGCCGACCTGCCCCCACCAGGGTCTGGGCACGCTGATGTTCCGCAACGGCGACTATGATCAGGCGATCGAACATTGGGAGACCTACCTGACCAACGCCGCGGCCACGGATGTGGAGGACGACAACACCGGCATCACACGCTGGTCGCTGATCCGGCTGCTGATCAGGCTCGATCTCCCGCAACAGGCGTTGCGCCATCTGCCGACCGCCGCGCTCCTGGCGCAATCTCACAACGACAGGCTCTGTGCCGGCCTGCTGTGGGCCTGTGCCACGCTGCAAGCCTCAATGACGCCCGACTGACCCGGCAGCTGCAGACTGTGATTGCATAATACTGGACAGTGCTGCTCCACATCCTATATCATCAGTTTTAAAGGAAATGATGACACAATAGAGTCCGGCGGGAGTCCGCTGGGCAGCAGTTCTATTTTATGAAACGATTCCGCTTTTCAAGACCAACTATCACCAAATTGGTAATAGTTAATAGGTTGATCCTCTGCTGCTGCTTTGCCTTGATCCTGCTGTTGAGCATAACCTCGGCCAGTTCGATCCTCGAAAGTCGGCTCGATTGGGAGCGAATCAAATTCGATCAGCCTCCGGGCTCGCCCGTGAGCGAGACCGACTTGGTCTGGCAGTTCTTTAGCCACAATCCGCAGACCGATTTCTATGATCGCAACGACCCGCTGGTCAAAGCGATGCTGCGAACGGCCAGGGCCGACACCGACCCGGGATTGCTCAAAGACCTGGGCGAGACCTACATGCTTACCCCGGGCCACAACGAGTTGGCGAGCGAGCTGTTCCGCGAGGCGATCGATAAATCAGAACAGAACGGAACGCCGCCGACCTGCCCCCATCAGGGGCTGGGCGTGATCGCCTTTGTCAACGGGGACGTTCAGACCGGCATCGAGCAGCTCGAGATCTACCTGAAAAACGCCGAGCGGCTCGGCTCCAACGATGCCGGGACCCGTTCATCCTACTGGCGGCTCGGCCTGGCCTACTCCAAGCAGGGTCGCTTGGACAAGGCACGGCAACGGATCGAGACCTTCGGCGAGCGGGTTACCAAGAACTACAACCGGGCCATTGCCAACGCAATGCTCTCATCGATCGCCATACGCCAGATGCAAGACTACGACACGAATCCCCATACCTCTTGATCATTAAAATGCAGCTCCGTCCCCTCCCGGCACTTATTTCGCAACGCGCGATGCGACCGTCTCCGGCTGGAGTACTGAACCGCAACCAAGGTATACTCAGGTTCGCCTGCCGTGAATCTATGGAGTCAACAGACAATCCGACCGGACCAATCAGTATGTTCGCTACTCGACGGATCGCACAACTTCTGATAACCGTACGTGAAAGTTCCGTCTGGCGGGCGCTGCTGCTGGCTGTGCTGTGCGTCTCGATCTGTATGTTGTCCAGCTGGTCGCTGATGTTGAACACGGGCATTGAGCAGGCATCGATGACCCCGACGATCAACATGATCTGCGTGCTGTTTACCTACAACCAACAACTCGATTACTTTGACACCGACGATCCGGTAGTGCAGTCGGTGCTGCGCAGCACCTATGCCGGCGACCAATCAGACGCGATGTTCCTGGCCTACAAGTACTCCAGCGCGGATCCGGGCCATTCCAACCAAGTCACAGGGCAGCTGGTCCGCACCATCAACAAGCAGCAGCGTGGCAACGGGGCAGTGTTTTGCCCAAACGAGGGGCTCGGCCTGGTTTATTTCCAGTCGGGAGACTACAAGTCCGCGGCCGACGAGTGGGAAAACTACCTTACCTACGCCGACGCCAACGGCATCAACGACTACATCGTGCGCGAAACACGTTGGCAAGTGCTCAAGCTGCGAATCGCACTCGGGGAGTACGGCCGGGCGCTGCAAATCCTCGATTCGTTTCCCGAGGACCAAGACCGGCCGGCGAGTCGCACACTGAAGTCCGCCTTGATCGCCCGGCTGAGCCTGCTGATCAACGCCGACAACGTGGCCGATGCCCGATAATCCTTCTCCCCCGGGCAAGACCCGAAGCGCCGCCATGCGTTCCAAGACATTGCGCGCGCTGTCCCTCGCGGCCCTGATCCTGCTGACGATCTCACATCCAAGGCGGTCGAGCGCGAGGTCGGCAGCAGACGGATGATCGATCTCTACGGGCACAATCCGCTCCAAGCCTTTCTTGATGGTCATCCGGCCCTCGACTTCGGGAACCTATCGAATCCCTCGGTGCAGGCGGTGATCCGCTCGATCAAGGGAGAGGACGACTACGGCAACCAGGTTTTCCTCGGCGAGGTCTACCTGTACCACGAGGGGAACGAGCAGCTGGCCGAGGAACTGTTCACCGCGGCTATCGACAACTGGAAAGCCCGGCCCCAGGGAACCTGCCCGCACCTGGGCTTGGGCACCATCCATTTCAACCGCGGCAATTACGGCAAGGCGTTGCGGCACAAGGAGCTGTTCATCATCAACTCCGAACGGATGAACAACCTCAACAGCGCGACGTTTGTAATGCGCTGGTCGATTTTCTCACTGTGCAGGCGCCTGGGACTGGTGGACCGCGCTTTGTATCATCTCGAACGCATCATCGGGCGCTCGTCTACTAGAAGCGACCGGGCCCTGGCCAGGGCGTACCAGGCGGCGATAGCCCTCTCCATTGAGTGCAATCCGAAAAAACGATCGAGCATTAAAAACCTTTGCGACCGCGCGGGACTGACGCTGCGCAACGCGCACAAGCGGTCGCTACAAAATGCTGATGTTGGGGAAAGTGTTTAAAATCCTGCTGCTGATCGAGTTCTTCTACGTACTTCCGGGCATCGGCCTGGGCTACTGGCTGTTCGCTAAAAGCGACCTTCCCACGCGGGCCAAGGTGGCGCTGACGCTGTTCGTCTCAATGCTGGTGGTGCCCTTCACCGCGGCCTGGATCGCGCTGATGCTCGGCCAGCTAATCAGGCTGCAAATCCTGATGAACGTGGCGGCCGTGGCAACGCTGATCTTCATCATTCCGCTGTGGCGTTGGTTTCGTAGTCTGCGGCTCGCCCTGCCCAAGCTCGACGACCTGCTGCTGCTGTGCATCGCCGGGGGCAGCGCCGCGTTCTACGTGGTGTTCCACACCCAGGACGAGCTGATGTTCCAGGTCTACTCCTGGATCCTGCGCAACGACGCCTACTGCTTCTACCTGATGATCTTCAAGACCATGGCCGCGCCCGGACTACCGCAGGCCGAGAGCCTGGAGCAGATCCACAAGATCATCTCCACCCCGGGCAACGTGCCCTGGCCCGCCACCGCCCTGGTGATCTTCAAGAAATACGGTATCCACGGCGTGCACGCGGCTTTTGCCGCGACCCTGGCCTGCTTCAGCTATTTAAGCGTCCATCACCTGCTGAAAAAGCGGGCCTACGCCCTGATCGCCGCGGCCTTTGCCGTACTCAACCCCTTCGTGCTCAATACACCGGTGCTCGACCGCAACTTCATCGCGCTGGCCACCAGCTCGGTGCTGTTCTACCTGCTGATTACTCAGTCCGCGGGGCCGCTGGCTCTGGGGCTGTTACTGGGCTTGGTCTCGGGCATGGGCCTGCGTTTCCTGCCGATCCTGATGGTCTTCGGCGTGGGCCTGAGCATGTACCAACGCAAGCTGCTCAAGCCCTGGCCGATAGTGCTCGCTGTTTTCGGATTCGCCGTCACCTTCTCGATCAACCTGCGCCATCTGGCGCTCTATCCGCCGCTGCCCGGCGGCCAGGGCGAGCAGATCTCGCTGTTTACCCGCGCGCCGTTCCTGCCGC
>JAVCCG010000116.1 GCA_030765605.1 Candidatus Alcyoniella australis | reverse complement strand
GGCGCGTCCTCGGGCGACCCTTGGAGCGTCACCAGGGACGAGGGCCGAATCTTGCCCGTTGCGACCAGCTCGATAAACGACTGCATGTTGCGCTGTTCGGTCCAGCGCACGTACCCCAGGGGGTAATCGTGCCCTTGCTCCTCGTAGACCGGGTCGTAGCGGCCCGGGCCGTAGGAGGTCGAAATCAGCAAATCGAGTTCCTTGGCGTAAAGCTCGGCGCGGTCGATTTCCATGCCCACCGCGCCCACCGCCACAACCCGCCCCTTGCGGCGGCAGGCATTAAGCGCCTGGTTCAGCGGCGCGCTGGAACTGCTCGCGGCGCAGACAATGGCCGCGTCCGCCCCCTGCCCCTGGGTCAGTTCGAGCACGGCCCTCGCGTAACCGTTCTCTCCGGGCTCCAGCGCGGCCACGGCCCCGGCCTCCAGCGCCCGCTCACGGCGGTCGGCCAGCGGATCAACGCCGATCACGCGGCAGCCCCCGGCGAGCAGAATCTGACAGGTAAGCTGGCCGATCAGCCCCAGGCCCGAGACCACCACGGTCTCGCCGATGCCCGGCGCGGCGCGGCGCACGCCCTGCATGGCGATGGCGCCCACCGTGGCAAAACAGGCGTCGGCCGTTGACACGCCTGTGGGGACCGGCACGGTCAGCCGCAACGGCACACTGTCGTACTCCGCGTGATTGGCGTACCCCGCGCCGCCCACTGCCACACGGTCGCCCGAGCGATGGCCGCAGCCCTGAGGCGCATGCACCACCCGTCCCGCAGCGCTGTAGCCGATGCTGAACAACGATTTGGGGCCCGTGCCCGCGGCCAGCTCGATGGTCGCGCGCAGGCCGAACTGCACCGCGTGCTCCAACGCACGCTTGGCCAGCGCCGGGTCTTTGAGCACGCGCAACACAATGCTGTCGGCGTTGGCGGTTCCGGCCAGCTCGGTGCCGGTGCTCACCAGCGAGTGGCTGACTTCCACCAGCACCCGCCCGTCCTGGGGAGCGGGCGCCGGGACCTGTTGCATCTCCACGCGGCCCGAGGCCGCGAAAAACACCTGCTTCATCGTCGATCCCGTGGATCAGTTGTCATTGCAATCCCTCAACGCCTCGATAATCCGCCGCGCGTTGCGCTCCCAGGTATAGTACTGCAACACCTCTTGCCGCGCATTCGCGCCCAGTCGCCGGGCAAGCTGCGGGTCGTTGTAAAGCCGCTGAAAGCAGCGCGCCAACTGCCCGGCGTTGCCCGGCTCGAACAATAGTCCGCTGTGCTCGTGGCGCACCACCTGCGCCAACTGGCCGATGTCGCTGGCCACCACCGGCTTGCCCATGGCCATGTACTCGAAGAGCTTGATCGGCGAGCCGTGGAAGGTCTTGCCGATGAACGGCACCTGCGGGCTGACCAGCGCGTCGCAGCACGCCAGGTGCGAGGGGACCTGCTCAAAGGGGACCACGCCGAAGAACGTGGCGCGATCGAGCATTCCACGCTCATCGAGCTTCGCCTCGTACTTCGCGCGCTCGCCCCCACTGCCGAGCATCGCCAGCCGCGCCCCGGGGCGCTCGGCCGCGAAATCGCAGAAGGCCTCGATCAATGTCTCGATGCCGTGCCAGAAAGAGAACGCGCCGGAGAAGCCGACCACGAACGCATCCTGCGCAATGCCGTGCTCGTGCCGCAATCCCGGGCGCGCTGCTTCGGGTGCGAACATCCGCGCGTCCACCCCGTTGGGGTTGGCCAGCACATCCGCGGCCTTGACGCGCGGATCGGCCTGCATCAGCAGCTCACGGGCCATATCGCTGACCACGCCGATACGTTGCGCCAAAGCAAAGGCCGTGGTCTCAAAAAAGCGCACCAGCAGCATCCGGCCCGCAACGCCCTTTTCCAGCAGGCTCAGCGGACTGTTGACCTCCAGAAACAGCGGCACGCCCAGACACCGCGCCACAGCCGCGCCGCTGAAGGCCAGCATCGAGTGTCGTTGGTAGACGAATCCGATCCGATTGCGTGCCGCAACGTCCAGGGCCACTCGCGTCAAACGGCGATTAAAGGCGAACTGGTTGAGAATCGGCGCCTCGGGCACGCGGCCTTGGAATTGGACCAAATGGCGAATCACATTGGGATGGTCGATCCGCGGCTGCGCCTGGTTGGTCACCAGATGCACGCGATACCCGTCCTGCGCCAGGGCCTGGATCACGCCCCGAATGTGCGCCACGTGGCCGCCATAGGAGAACTGGTCGCCGCTCCAAAAGTCTTGATCGCAGATCAGGTACAATAGCTCTTTGCGCTGCGTATCCCACTTTGCGGGCCGCCGACCGCCCGCGCGTAAATACAGGGCCCAGGCTAGGTTGATCGAGATCTGCGTCAGATAGTACAGGCCCACGACGAGCACCCGCCACGGACGACGCCAGGTCAGCCGTGCTGATTTTGCCGTGTGCTTGTCGGCGTTATCGCCGCATTGTGCGTCAATCCCCTGGTCCATGGTCCCCCGGGCATTCCGCCTACGCTGGATGGTGCAAAGGCCTATATATCATAAATCGTTCACAGAGCGACCCGCGCCCGGCCCATGGCGAGGTTTGACACTCCAGCGGGCCGATCGGATACTGCTGGGGAATTATGCCGATTTCCGAAAAAGCATTGCGCGACGACCGCCGGACGACCGAGCCTGCATTGCGCGGCTTGCACGCGCTGCTGGTCTGCTACAACTTTCCGCCCTGGGCCGGAGGAGCCAGCGTGCGCGCCGACGCCTTTGCCCGCTATTTGCCGCTCTACAACGTGCGACCCACGGTGCTGACTATCAACGAACGCTACATCGATGAGCTCGAGCCGTACGATCCGGGGCTGGTCGAGCGTCTGGGCCCCGAGGTGCGTGTGGTGCGCACGCGCTCGATCGAGCCCGACGGCGCGGCCAAGACGCGCATCCGCAATGCCATCGACGTTGCGGGAGAGAAGCCTTCGCTGATCGGACGCGCGCTGGGCGCGTTGCGCCGCTGGGTGGAGCCGCTGTTGCTCTGCCCGGACTACACCGTGCTCTGGGCGCCCCACGCCCTGGCCGCGGCGCGCCGCATCGCCCGCAGCGATAAAATCGACGTGGTCTACGCCGTGGGCCCGCCCTACGGCGCGCTGGTGGTCGGCTGGCTGATATCGCTGGCGCTGCGCAAGCCGCTGGTAATCGACATCAAGGACGTCTGGATCAACGGCCCGCTGTACAACACGGCGTCGGCTGTGCGCCGCGCGCTGGAGCGCTGGTGGGAACGCCGCGTCGTGCGCCGCGCCACACGCACTGTGCTGGTAACGCGCGAAAGCGAACGTTCGCACCTGGAGCGCCACGCCAAGCTGGACCCCGCACGCTTCGTCCTGATCCCCAACGGCGCCGACCCGTTGGACTTCAGCGACGCGCCCGCGCCCGCTGCGGGCAAGCTGCTGATCACCGTGGCCGGGATGCTCGATCAGCGCCGCGATCCGCGGCCACTGCTGCACGCCTGCAAGACGCTGATCCAGGAGCGCGTGATCGACCCCGTAAAAATCGAGATCACGATCCCGGGCAACGTGCTGCCGCAGTACAGCGAGTTCGGCCTGCGCGAACTGCCGCCGGAAGTGGCACGCTTTGTCGACGCGCTGCCCCGCCGCGAGTTCGCGCGCCTGCTGTGTGGGTCGCACCTGCTGGTGCTGCTCCCCTCGCGCGGCATTCCCAGCGCGATCCCGGGCAAGCTCTACGAATATTTGCTGGCCAGGCGACCGATCTTGACCATGGCCGAGCCCGGAGCCGCCGCCGAGCTGATCGAGCGCCACAACGTGGGCACGCTGATCGCACCTGACGATCAGCAGGGCGCGGCGCAGGTCGTGCGCGAGATCTACGACCAAGTAATCGAGGAACGCTGGAAGCCTGCGGAGCATCCGCCCGAGCTGCTGCGATCCATCGACCGCCGCGAGCTCACGGCCGAGCTGGCAACGCTGCTGCGTGCGGCAGCGGACGGAGCATGAGCATGGAGCAGACGAAGCTTTCGATCCTGCACGTCACGCCCTACTTCGCGCCGGCCTTTGCCTACGGCGGATCGCCTGCCGCGGCCACGACCCTGGCCATTGCCCAGGCCGCACTGGGTCACACTGTCCGCGTACTGACCAGCGACGCACTGGACGCGCACTCGCGGGTGGAAATCGAGCGCGACGAAATCCAGGGCGTGCAGGTGCGCTATTTGCCCAACCGCTCCAACCGCCTGGCCTGGAAGCACAAACTGTTCGCGCCGCGCGATTTCTCAGTGGCCGCGGAGCAGATGGTCGATGCGGCCGACATCGTGCACATCCACGAGTTCCGCTCGTTCACCAGCTACTGGGCCGCGACCGCGGCCCGCGCCGCAAACAAACCCTACGTGCTCTCGGCCCACGGCTCACTGGCTCGCCTCGGGATCTCTGGACGGCTCAGAACGATTCTCGACAAAACCTACGGCAGGCGACTGATAAGGCATTGCCAAGGATTCTGCGCATTGTCGTCCTTAGAGACCGATCTGTTTAAAAAGTACGGCGCTGGTTCGGATCGCATCGTCCAACTGCCCAACGCGGTCGACCTGCCGGACATCGACTCCATTGACAAGGGCGATCTGCGTTGCGATCTCGGAATCGACGGAGATCAACCGCTGATACTGTTCATTGGAAGATTGAACCAGGTGAAAGGAGTTGACCTGCTCCTGCAGGCAGGCGCACGGCTTTTACAGCAGAACCAAAGCGCATGGAAAATGGCGGTCATCGGACCCGATGACGGCCGGAAGTCCTCGTTGATCGCACTATGCTCCAAGCTCGGATTAAACGAACGGGTCGCCTTCCTCGGATACTTTGAGAAACAACGGATCTGGACCGCTTTGCGCGACGCGGATCTGTTGGTGCTCCCCTCCCGGTATGACGCGTTCCCGATCTGCGCAATCGAGGCCCTGGGGCTCGGCTGTCCCGTTGTGGTCAGCTCTGCCGTGGGAATCCATCACGAAATCGCCAAATCCGGCAATTGTGGAGTGTTCAGGTCAGGCGATATCGACGGGCTTGCGCAAGAGATCGTTTCCGTGATCGCGCAACGGGAAGATCGGGCACAACGGGCCCAACGAGCACGGGACTGGATCGTTGAGCGATACAGCTCTGCGGCAGTCGCACAACGTTCGATCGAGCTCTATCGTAAATTTCTCTGATTAGTCGCCGTCTACTTTGGGGGCAAGTTTCTCGCCCTCGCGCAGCCGCCGGATCTCGTCCTTGAGCAGCGCCACCTCCTGGATCAGCCGCAACGAGCGCTTGTGCAGCTTGTGGGTCTTGACCGATTGCAGCAGCGTCAGCACCAGCAGGGTCATAATTCCCCAGAAGTGCAGTCCCGAGATCGGCACCTCCGCGCCGACGATCCGCGCCGAGAACATCAGCAGCGGCTCCCAGGCGGCGATCGCCGCGATCATTACGCTGATCGCCAGCCACAGCAGGGCCAGGCGTTCGCTCAAACGGTACGAGCGCACCAGGTAGAGCACCAGCCCGAAGAACATCAGTGCGACTACGATCGCCATCATCCGCTGATAAGGAGTCATCCGCAGCCTCTGTGTTTGCCCTTCAAGCTCATGGCAGTTCCAACGGGTCTTTGGGAAGTCCCCGTGAATCGTAGCGCCTGATCGAGATCACCACCAGCGAGAATACTACCTTGGCCATGTAGAGCAACGCATCCAGGTAGCCGATCGACGAGCGGCCGCCCTGGCGCGAGCGCATCCGCACCGGCAGTTCGCAGACCCGCAGGCCCATGCGCTGACACACGGCCAGCGACTCGACCTCCGGGAAATCGTCCGGGCTGTGCGAACTGAGCAGCTTCAGCGCAGCGGGCCCCACAACCCACAGGCCCGAGGTCGGATCGGTGCTGCGCAGCGAGAACATCACCCGCATCAGGACCGAGAACAACCTGATCCCCAGCACGCGCGTCGCAGTGGTCGACTCCCGGCTGACGCTGATCACAAAGCGCGAGCCCACGGCCACGTCGGCCGCGCCGCTTTCGACCTTGGCGATCAACGCCGCGGCCTGGTCCGCCGGGTGCTGGCCGTCGCCGTCGAGCCTGACCACCAGCTCGTAGCCGTTGCGCAAGGCGTAGATGTAGCCGACCTGCACCGCGCAGCCGATCCCCGTGCGCAGCGGCAGATCGATCACCAGCGCGCCCGCGGCCCGCGCAACTTCGGCCGTGCGATCGGTCGATCCATCATTAATCACCAGTACGCGCGCGCCCTGAATCGCGGCCTGAGCCTCGCGCACCACGTCGCCGATGGTCTGCTCCTCGTTCAGGGCCGGGATCATCACTAGCCGCTTTGACATGCCCATAACCTGGAATATTCATCACCATTCGTCAACGCGGCACCTTAGAGGTGCCCGCAAAACTCGCGTAGTTCGCTGGCCGTAATCCAATGTGCCTCTCCGCGACCAAAGATCGGGGAGGTTGGTAAAGATCGATTAATCGATCTTTGTGTGTAGGCTTGCCGGGGCGGCTTGGAGCCGCCCCGGCAAGCAGGTGGGGTGGGGCAGGCGCGTCGGCTTGTTCCAAGCCGACGCGCCGCTTCTCTCCCCCGCGCTCGGCAAAAATCAGTTTGAGATTTTTCCTACTAAGCTCAAAGGCGATGCAATTGTGTGCGCGGGGGATTGATCAGCGGGTTCTCATCCGAAAATAGGACTGACCAGCGTTATTGGCAAAGCAGGACACTGGGTGCG
>JAVCCG010000115.1 GCA_030765605.1 Candidatus Alcyoniella australis | reverse complement strand
TGCATGCTCTTCAATTGAAGGGGATCGACGGGAATTATGGCGACCAGCGCAAGACGATCATCGTCAGCTTTGGTGCGGTAAGTAGGGGGGCTATTTACGCACTCAAAGCTCGTGGGTTCAAAGACATCACGGTCTGCATTCAACGTCCCGCCCACAAGGTCCGAGAGGAAGTGCTGGATTGTCACTATGTTCACCTGCGCAAGGGCAAGCAGGGTGAACCACGACTCCTCGTCGTGGAACACGACGGGACGGAAAGACCTTTTCTCGACCTGCTTTGTGAAGCCGACATCATCGTGAATGGGATCCTTCAGAATCCGTATGAGCCGCTCATGTTCATTGCCGCGGAGGATGTTGCGCGCCTTAAGAGGGATTGCCTCATCGTCGATGTTAGCTGCGACGCAGGAATGGGATTCTCATTTTCCAAACCGACCACTTTTGATGCCCCGATGTTCAAAGTCGGCACGGTGGACTACTACGCAGTAGATCATACACCCAGCTATCTTTGGGAAAGCGCGTCCCGGTCGGTCTCTGCTGCGCTGATTGTCCACATACCGACGGTGTTGTCAGAACACGAGGGCTGGCTCGAAAACGAGACGATTCGACGCGCCATGGTGATCGACGAGGGCGTTATCCTGAAGAAGAATGTCCTATTGTTCCAGAAACGCAATGCGCAGTATCCGCACGAGCCCCTCACGTAAGAAGTTCGGGGCCCACCATACTCAACATAATATGATTACGAAAATTGCATAAATGATTTCAGCATGACGCACAACATGCTATCTAATTAATATTGTTCGCTATTTATCATACCGAGGAATTTTTAAGGCCGGGAATATAGGCAAAAAAGGAGCGGAGCCTTTGTCGGGCCCCGCCCCTCTTATTCGCAATGGTTGCCGATTTCAGATCGCAGTTTCAGACTTGCGGTCTCTTCGGCTCAGTTCAGTCTACCAGCGGTCGCGACCACCGCCGCCGCCGCCGCCGCCGCCAGAGTTACGAGGGCCTTTGTCCTGCGCCTCGTTGACCTTGATGGTGCGTCCGTCCAGCTCTTTGCCGTCCAATGCGGCCATTGCGGACTTGCAGCTCTCCTCGTCGCCCATGGTCACAAACCCGAAGCCTCTGGAGCGACCGGTGTCGCGGTCTTTAATCACGGCTACGTCGGTAACCTCGCCGAACTTGGCGAACTCGCTACGAAGGATTTCGTCGGTTGTGTTCCAGCTTAGGCCACCAACATACATTTTCTTACCCATTACTCGTATCTCGCTTTCTGATGCGACGCCTTAAGGACGGCGCAATTCACTTGACGAGCATTAGTGCCCGCCATAGCCGGGACGACCACTAGGGTCGTCATCCTTCCTGCACTTTCCTTACGTACAAACCTTTTTTGGGAAACCAATAAAGGAAGAGTATGTAGGGTAAGCCGGAATCTATCCTTGTCGCAATACCCAACCATTTGGATATTCTAAATATACCATATCGCGACTCGTCGCCAATGTCAAGCATATTCCTCGCGCCGGCAGTAAATTGTTGATTTAGCTGACGGACGAGTTTGAAGGCTTGTCATAGGGGTTGGCCACGCCCTCGGGTTGGACTTTCCAGCGGCGATGCAGCCAGAACCATTGCTCGGGCATCTGGTAGATGCGTTTCTCCAGGGCGCCCACGTAGCGCTGGGTATTGACGATCAGCTCCTGGTCGGGGTCCGGGTGCGACTGCCAGTCGATCTGTTCGGTCATCACCATTTTAAAGCGCTTGGGACCGGTCTGCACCGCGTAGCCGGTGATCACCGGCGCACCGGTCTCGCGGGCGATCCAGGCGGTCGAGCGCACGGTGGAGGCGCTGCGTCCCAGCCAATCGACGAACACGCCCTGGGAGCGCTTCATGTTTTGGTCGATGACCATGATGATCCCCTCGCCGCTTTTCAGCCCGCTGCGAATGCGGTCCATGGCGTCGCGGTGGAAGATCGTGCCCAGGTTCATTGCGCTGCGCGCGTCGATCATCAGCTTGTCGACCACCGGGTTCTTCAGCCGCTTGGCCACCACGGCCAACGGATAGCCCGCGCGACTGATCTTGCCGCCGGGCAGCTCCCAGGGGCCGAAGTGCATGTAGAGAAAAATCACTCCGCGGCCCTGGTTGTAGGCGTCGCGGAGAATATGCTCGTTCTCAAGGTCGAAGCATTCGTCCCAAAATTTATCGTCCATCAGCGGAATGCGCAAATAGTTGACCATCTGGCGGCCGACGTTGAGCAGCGAATCGCGATAGATCTTTTTCTTCTGCGCCGCGGTCTTGGTCTGGCCATAGACGATATCGAGATTGGTCATCGCCACGGAGCGCCGGATGCGCAGCAGGCCCAGCAGCCGACCGATCATCGAGCCCAGGCGGTAGGCGCAATTCCACGACAGGCCGCGCACCAGACGCAGCATCAGCCAGACGCCCAAGCGTGTCGCGTAATTGCCCCGCAGCCGCACCTGCCTGGTGTTGGCAAGGGAGTACTCGAGGACCTTGTGCGGGGGCCAGGGAAAAGCTTGAGGTGCGGATGTTGATGTAGAGGGCGTTGAACTCATCCGACTACTTTCTTCTCGGCTGGTGCGGTTTGTTGTTGATCCATCCAAGCGTGTGGGAAGGCGAATCGGATCTGGCCGCCAGGGGGGAGGCTGATTGTTGGAAAGCAGTCTAGCAATTACCCACAGCGAGCGCCATTGGTAGACTCACATCCGGTCAAGTGGGTCAGCGCTTCAGCGATCGCCGAGCAGGTAGGCCGTAATCCAGGCCATGGACGCGAACTTGCCGCGCTTGGTAAACCGCATGCTGTTGTAGCGCGTCTCGTTGATGCCGTGGATCAAATTCAGGCTCCGCGCCCTACTCGCGGCCATCTCGGCGTAGGCCTCACCGGCCATGTCCATCAGCTTGCGGCCGCCCTCGGAAAACGCCTCGAGCAGCTCGATCTCGCCCGAATCGAGCCACACGCCGTGCTTGTCGCAATGGTCGATGATCACGTGCGAGGAATAGCTGTAGTTGGTCTGGCGCATCTTCTCGCCGCAGACCGGACACAGCCGCTGCTCCGACCAGTCGATCTTGGGCTTGCCTGCGCGCAGTTGCTTGAGCTGTTTGCGCGTCTGGTCGTCGATCTCAACATGTTGGTCGTTGAGCAGGCGCTTGAGCTCGCCGTTGTCGAGCCAGATGCCGCCGCAGGTCTGACAGACGTCGATTTCAACGTCGTCGAGCTGCTCGGTGTTCATCGGGCCGTGGCCGTCGGGACAATCCATTGTCAGCTCCCTTCGTCGGTATCGGGCTGCTCCGCGGGCTGCTCCGCCTCATCATCCTCGGCGGGCTTTGCGGGCATGCTCTCGACGCGCTGTTTGACCGCATCGAGCACCAGAATCACGGTGGAGGAGTTGACCGCCACCTCGAAGCTCGGCTCGGAGTCGAGCACCTTGCGCACCACGTAGCCGATGCTGCGGATGTCCGAGTAGACCGAGTAGAACGCCGCCGTACTTCCGCCGGGCAGCTCGATCAGCTCCCAGCCGCCCCAGGTATCGTTGATGTCGCCCTCGACCATTACCCAGGTGGCGCTGTGAGGCTCGTGCAACGTGTTGCGGGTGGTGTACTCGACGTTGTACTTGAGCACCGAGAATTGGAAGGTGATCTCGAACTTGGTGTCGACAGTGTTCCCCTCGCGGCGCAGAACCGAAACCCGCTCGGTGCTTGGCATGAACTCGTGGTAGTGCTCGTAGTCCTGCAGCACGTCCCAGACCTGCTGCGTCGGGGCCTCGATCAGAATGCCGCCGGTGGTCAGTTTGGGACGGCCGCCCTCGTCGGTCTCGACGATCAGCAATTGGCCGAAGTTGAGCAGGGCCTCGATGGATTTGACGTCCACGCCCGGCGCCTTGACCGGATTCTTGAACGTCGCGCCGTAAGCGGCCGGCGCCAGCGCGAGGCAGACGATTACGCATAGTAAAGCGGTACGCTTAAACATCGGTCGGCTCCTGTGCGGATTCAATCTCAGCGCACAGGTTATCTTATTTTAATCATCCGATGCCAGCTTTGTGGCGACCACCAGCGGATACTCGGCGACCGTGCCGCCGCTGGCCAGGGCCGAGGCCAGACTGTTGGCCCGCCAACGCCAGCCGCGTCGAGGTCGGGTGAAGCGCGGCTCGAATCCGCGCTCGCGCAGCAGCTCCTCAAGCTCGTCGCGCACAAAGAACGGCTCATCGACCCACGGCGGCAGCCCGTACCCCTGCTCGATCTCCGCGGCCAGGCCGCGAACCATGCGCTGCCCGTCCTCACGGAAACGCACCAGCGGCGAATCGAAAATCAGCAGCGCGCCGCCCGGAGCCAATACGCGCTGCGCCTGCTCCAGGGTCGCGTCCACCGACTGGGCATGATGCAGCGCGCCCGAACAGAGCACCGCATCCACACAGCCGGGCCCCAAGGGCAAACGCTCGAGCTCGCAGACCACGCGCTCGAACGGCGGCTGCGCGGCCAATCGCCCGGCGGCGCCCAGGCCGATGTCGCCATCCGGACAAGGATCGCAGGCCAACACGTCGTGCCCCTGCTGCGCCAGACGCAGGCTCATCCAACAGCTCGCGGCCCCCAGATCAATCAGCCGCAGTCTGCGGCTGCCGAACAGCTGATCGAGCTGCTCGACGGCCGCGCGCCAACTGATCGCGCGCTGCTCCCACAGCGAGGCCCAGGGATTGTCCGGATCGACCTCGGGCAGCGACGCGGGCGCGTCGTAGTCGCCCAGGTCCAGACCCTCCTCCTTGCGCAACGCGGCCAGCCGCGGCAGCCGCGACTCGAGGCTCTCGGCGCGGCCCGGGGCCAGCAGATAGATCAATCCGTCCCGGCGCGGAAAGCTCAGCCCCTGGGCCGTACAGATCAGCACGTCGCCCAGGTTGAGCAGCGTCGCGCCGCAACTGGGGCAAATCCAGGGTCGCTTCGTAATTCTATTACCCGAATTATTCATGGGGGCTAAAAAGGCAGCTTGTCCAGCGGCTCGGGACGCCAGTTGAGGCATTGCAGCATGGTGCGTCCGGGGATCCGCAGCAGCGTGGTGATCGAGCAGTTGCCCATTTCCAGGCCGAAAAAATGCTGCGAAGGCGAAAGTCCGAGCATACGGCAGACGATCATCCGCAGGCTGCCGCCGTGGGCCACGACCAGCGTGTTGCGCTCCTCGTGCGCCGCGGGCAGGCGTTGCTCGATGAACTCGTCCACGCGCTGCTCCAGCTGCGTCAGACTCTCGCCGCCGGGGACCTGGAACGCGGCCGGGTCGCTGAAAAACTTGAGCAGCTCGTCCCGCTGCTCGCTCCAAAGCTCGCTGAAGCGCCGGCCCTCCCACTGACCGTAGTCGACTTCGACCAGCCGCTCGTCGAACACCGGCTCGAGCTCCATACCATCGGAGAGCAGCTCAAAGGTGCGCCGGGCGCGGCTTTGGGGGCTAACGAACGCGGAGTGAAATTTTATCGGGGCCAGCAGCGGACCGAGTTTGCGCGCCTGACGCTCGCCCAGAAAGCTCAAATCCGTGTCCGTGCGGCCCTGGACTATCCGGTCGCGGTTGTAGCCGGTCTCGCCGTGGCGCACCAGCACGATCATCGATTTCACCATTCGCATTTTGCCTGGCCTCTTCATTAGACTCCTACTTCAGCGCATTCTAGCCTGAGGGTGGTTGGCCGTCTATTTGCCAGGCTTGATTCCGCTACCCTCGAACACGATGATAGGCGCTGATCGCTGGAGGGTTGAAATGGAACTGTCGCACCGCACCCGTCTGCCCCTGACGTTGTTCGCCCTGGTGGCGTTGCTCGTCGCGCTGTTGCTTTGCATCGGCTGCGATACAGGCGACGACGATGACGACGACGATCAGCTCGACACGCCGCCCTCGATCATTGCGGCGTGCGATTTGGCCGACACCTGGATCGAGACCTGGGAACCGGCACAGCTGGGCTGGAGCTGGGACACGGGGATCCTGATGATGGGCCTCTGGGAGCTGGGCGAGTACAGCGGCGAGCAGCGCTACAACGACTACGTGCGCACATGGCTCGACTCGTGGATCGAGCGCGGCTACACCATCTCCTGGTCTGATCACTGCCCGCCGGGACTGCTGGCGCTGCGGCTCTATCGCCAAACCGGCGAGCAGCAATACCGCAAAGTGGTGGACGACGTGCGCCAGTACATCTTCGAGCGCGCCGACCGCACCCCCGATGGCGGTCTGAACCACATGGCCTCGATCTCGGGCAACCAACTTTGGGTCGATACGCTGTTCATGGTCACGCCGTTTCTGCTTGAGCTCGGCGAGCTGGACCAGGACGCCGCGGCCTATGACGAGGCCGCGCTGCAAATCACGATCTTCCAGGGACGATTGCAGGACCCGGACAGCGGCCTGTTCCGCCACGCCTACGACGCGGACGACGACGTGCTGATGCCCGCGGAGCCGCTGTTCTGGGGGCGCGGCAACGGCTGGGCGCTGGTGGCGATGTCCAACGCGCTGAACAAACTGCCCAGCGATCACGTGTCCCGGCCGCAGATTGCGCAGGCCTACGCGCGGCAGCTCGCGGCCGTGCTGCCATTGGTCGAGGCGGACCAGGGGCGCTGGCACACTGTGCTCAACGCGCCGGAGTCGTATCTCGAGACCTCGATCAGCGCGCTGTTCGCCTGGGGCATCTACCTCGGGATCGCCGCCGACGCTGCCGACCCGGCGCTGACCGGCGAGGCCGACGCCGCGCTGCAGGGCGCGTTGGATCAGGTGCTCGTTGACGAGGCGGACGATACGCTGCTGCTGGGCACGTCGTTCGGCACCAGCCCCGGCGACCTGGCGCACTACCAGGAGGTGCTCAAGGGCGAGAACGTGGCCTACGGCATCGGCATCTATTTGCTGGCCACAATCGAGCGCGCGCGATCCGCTCCCTCGTCCGATCTCGAGCCGCCGCGCGGCACGGACGAGCAGTACGTGCATCCGCCCGCGGAATCAGCCGGCAACGAGATTTGGGGAACGTTCTACATTGCGCGCGGACGCTTCGACCACGCGCTGGAGAGCTACGCCGCGGCCCTCGAGCAAGACCCGTCCCAGGGCGAGGCCGCGTTGGGCAGCGCCACGGTGCTGATCGTGCGCGCGGCCCTGGATCTGCTCGAACAATACAACCTCTACGCCTCAGGACAGATCGAGCTGAGCGAAATGCTGACCTTCATCCGCTCGGATCTCGAGGACGAGTTGGGCGCTGCCGGAACGCTACTGAGCCTGGTCGAGGATGATAGCGCGCTACAGTGGAACATCGAGCGGCTGCTGATGTTGGGGGCCGGCGGCTCCACCGCACTGGGCGCGTGCGAGATCGATGCCGGAGACGCGCTGCTGTTGCACGCAGCATCGGAGCTGCTGATCGGCGCGGGATACTTTGGGCACCTGATGCCCAGCTCACAGCTTGACGCGGGCGATGAGAAGTCCATCGGCCTGGGCCTGGATCATCTGCTCGACGGTCTGGATTTGCTGCTGCTCTCCATCGACTCGATCATGGCCGAGACCGACGATCAGTCCGACGATTTAATCCCGCAGAACCTGCTGATGCTCCAAGGCGAGTTCGGGCTGCCGGGCATTTTGCCGCCCACGCCGATCGACGAACTGCTGGCCGACCTGGGGAGCGTCGGCGATTGGCTGGCGGGCAAGCCGATGCCCGATACCCTGGTGCGCTGGATCAAGATCATCAAAACCGCGCTGGAGTTGATCCGCTCGATCTTCCCCTAGGCGGCTTGGAGCCGCACCAAAACTCGCGTACGTGACCTGCATGTGGCTCGACGATGCTCTCCGCGTCGCGGCATGGGTCTACGCAAAATGACCAGGGAAATATGCGAGCTTTGCTGCGGCTCCAAGCCGCCCCGGCGAGCCTTCACACAAAGATCGTTTTTACGATCTTTACCTTCCCTCCACCATCTTTCGACGCGGAGTGGCTCGTAGCATTACGACCAGTGTACTACGCGAGTTTTGG
>JAVCCG010000114.1 GCA_030765605.1 Candidatus Alcyoniella australis | reverse complement strand
GCGCCCTGAACAATCTAACGCCGGTCGAATTCGCAGCGGCGCAGGGCAAGAAAGGAATGGAAAACGCTAGCCCGAAAAGGGCGGTTGGACTAACTTAGAAACCGGACCAGCGATTGGGGGCAGGTCAAAGCCATTGACCATGACTCGATTTTCAAAGAGCGGAGTATAGGCGAAGTAGGGCTTTTACGACGAGGTGAAATGTACGTCTATCTGCTGAAAAGCCAAAATGACCTAAGCAAGCGATATATTGGCGTTACGGCCGATATTAAGAGACGGCTTTCCGAGCACAATGCAGGCAAGTCCCAGCACACAGCGAAATATTCTCCATGGAAGGTCGTTGTTGCCGTCTGGTTTGATGACAAGAGCAAAGCAGTGGCGTTCGAAAAATACCTGAAAATCGGATCGGGACATGCTTTTTCGAATAGACATTTTTGGTGATCTTATGGACGCGCCCGGGCTCTTTTCGCTCCTCGGCCTACGAAGCTTGCTTGTCCTTCGTAGCTTTTGCGAAGAAGGAAGCGAAGTAGGCTCCCCCTCTCCAAATCATTCGGACTTGGCCCACCTCGTCCTAACGATGAGAAGATATTGATAATACATGGTTTATAAGACAGCCCCGTTTTTTCAGAGCTGCGAACGGTTGGAGTAGCAAACGGGACTGGCATCGAAAAAAGGCGTATCCCAGGAGCGGACCGACACTGCGCGGGAAGTTTCGAGGGTTCGTGGGGCCAGAAAAAGTGCGCTAGGAGGGGGTCGCAACCAGTTGATTTAATTGACGGACGAGTTTTGGCGAACGACAGGACATGACGCTTCCTCCGTAAGTATCTAATCTAATTAAATTAACGGCAGATCGCCTGGTATCAAGTTATTGTATGCGTGCTTATTAAACTGATAAGAATATATTATGTGCTAATTGATGATCGAATACAAGGGATTTCTGGTCTGGTCAACAAGCCGCGATGGATAATCCGGTTCAAACGGGAAGTAGCAAAAAAAAATCGGTACGCCTTGAGAAACGAGCGCGATAGAAGTAAGCTGGTGGCTGATTTGACGCAAGTCATCGGGCAGCATCGGAAAACGGCAAAAAAACCAAGACAAGGGCTTAATAAACACAGGGGATGATCTGATGTCGAAAAAGGAAAAGGGCGTAAAGCAAGATAAGTCCAATAAGCCGAAGTTGTCGAGCAAGGAAAAGAAGAAAAAGAAGGCCGAGAAAAAAGCTGACAAGAAATTAAAATAGAGCAATCGAACACTTTCAAATGAGCCAACGCACCGGAGATGTGCAGCTCTGGGAACACGACATTTAGTTCACTGAAATTGCATGGTTGTCATTATATGGCCATTGATAGGCCATGAATGGCCGATAAAGGATCGATCCGCTGCCTGCGCCGACCGGCCTGCTCACGCGGCTGATCATGGCTTTGTTAGACTGGGCATGAGGGCCATCCCAATGGAAACCGAACCGCGGTCGCCATTCACAACTTTCCCGAGGGCAGGTTCCACGTTTTCTACGGCGCGGGAAACCCGACCACCTACCAAACCGAGCTGACGTACATCTTTCATGGGGACGGATTTTTATCCGACCGATATCGTACGCTATTCGTCATCCTGAGTCCCCTGGACGAAGGATCTACGTACGCACGGTGAAGTTGTTGTGAATTGGCGGTTGGTGGTTGTAGAAAGTAGATTCTTCGCTTTGCTCAGAATGACAGCCCGCGTGCGACTGACAGCGCTATATACCATTAATATCGTAAGAGAACCGTCATCCTGAGTCCCCGGGCCGAAGGATCTACGTGCGGATGGTGAATTTGCTGGGACTTGGCGTGAAACGTCCTACAACATGCCGCGCAGAATTTCGAGGTTGTGTTGCGCTCTCTCGACATTGGGCTTGGCGCCGATGCGCTCGAAGATCTCCAGGGCCTGCTGAACTAACTTAAGTCCTTCATCCTTTTTTCCCATCTCAAAGAGTAAAGGACCGATGGTGTCATAGCTCTGCCCAATGCCAAGCTGATTACCTAAACTAATCTCGATCTCGAGGCTCTGCTGGTAATGCTCCAGGGCGGCGTCCAAATCGCCGCGATCCTGATGGATCATGCCGATCTGGTGGAGGGATTGGGCAACGCCCGCCTTGTTACCTAGTTCTTTCTCGATTTTGATGCTCTGCTGATATTGCTTTAGGGCGGCGTCCAAATCGCCTCGCAGCTCATGGATTCTACCGATCTGGTGAAGGACGGCAGCCTGCTCCCTTTTCGCGCCGAGCTCATCGAATATCTCTTGCGCTTGCTGGTATTGCTTCAGGGCGGAGTCCAAATTGCCGCGATCATGATGGATCATGCCGATCTGGTGGAAGGATTGGGCGATACCCTTTTTGTTGTCAGGTGGCTCTAGTTTCATACTTTCTTCAAATAGACGAAGCGCGGTCAGATAATCTCCCTGGCCTTCAAACAAAATACCAAGATTATGTAGAGCCGCAGTGCCACCTTCTCCCATATTACGCGCGCCGCGGACCAGGTCGGGAAGCATCTGCTGGACCGAGACCAGGAAGTCGATATCCGATACATATCTTTGTGCGGAAATATCACTGCCGATCAGCAGAGTGTACTGGGAGAGCTTTTGCAGCCAGCGTTTTTGATCGGCCTTTTCCCAGATAGTCTCCCTAATCAGGGCGTGGATCGTGTAGACCTCGACTTTGGGGTAGTGCGGCACTTCCCGGCATTCGACCAGGCTGCGGCGGCTGAGGCGGTCAAGAACTGGAATAGACTCGTCAAACTCAGCGATAAATCCCGCGGCCTCGGCAGTGAACGGCCCCTGAAAGATCGACACAGCCTCGATCAGTCGGCGCTCGTCGGCAGAGAGCGCTTCCAGGCTCAAGGCCAGGGAATTATCAAAGCTGGTCAAATGATCGTCTGTGGCTTTTCCCGTGGCTTTGAGCAGGAACTCTCGAACCTTTTCGATAGCCTGATTAGGATCAATTTTTATCTCTGCCAAGTAGCCGCCAACCAGCCTGCAGGCCAGCGGGTGATCAAGGAGCTTCTCCGCAATTTTATCCAGCTTGTCGGCTGCGAACAGCTCCTTCTTATCGGACAGCTCATCCTCAATGATCAGCATGGCGGAGCCGCGTCTTACAACGCCTATCTTGAATACATGCTCCTTGCTGATGCGCGAGGGTTTCTCACGCGTGGTGACCAGCAGATTGGTTTGCAATCCGACGGTGTTCAAATAGGCTCCCAAAGCAATTGCACCTGGTTCTTTACGGTCCTGGGCCTGCAATACGCTTTCATAGTTGTCGAGGATCAGCAGATATTTGCCCGAGCTCAGTTTCGCATCAACAGCTGCCCGTAGTTGACCTTCGCCAGCTTGCTGTATCTGACCACCAAACAGATGGATTCCGAGTTTTTTTAGAAACCCATCCAGACTCGTGTCGGTCTTGAACGAAAATCCCCACACAGCAGCGAAATTATCTTTGACCTGATTCGCCACCAAACAGGCGAGCACAGACTTGCCGATGCCGCCCATGCCAAGCAGTGTGATCACGCGCTCGCCGCTGTTGAGAAGCCCGGTGATCTCTCCAAGCTCTGTGGTACGTCCGCGAATCAACGTTGGATGGAAAATCTCAGACAGGTCGAACTTGGGCGTGATTATTGTCTGAATTTCAAACGAGGCTTCGATTTTAGATTTAATAGCATCGAGTTCTTTTTTAGATTCTTCTACTATCCGATGTGTTTTTTCAGATTTCTTTTTCTGGAGTAGATAAATGACTATTGCAATAATTACTGCTGCAACTCCAATAATTATCGCAAGCGCCCCCATAAAGACCTCCCCCCAATTCCCATAGAATATACTCTCCGTATGATTAGGATATTCTGACGCGTACGATATTTTTCTGCAACTGATTGCTGGTTTTAATTTAAATTAGCTAAAAAGCCCTGTTTATCAGACCTTCAGCCGCAGGAAGTTCTGCCAGCGTTGGTTGGATTGGGGGATCGGGTCGGCGAACTGCAGCGAGATGTTGAGCTGGGCCTTGACCGATTTGATGTGCACGATGCGGCAGACCGCATCCACGCCGCTAAGCGGGCCGTCCACGATTTTGAGCATCAGGGTGTATTCCACCGTGGGAATGGTGAACCCGTCGCTGCCGGTAAGCGAGATGCGCACGCCGCCCTCGGAGATGTCGAGCACCGTGGCGTCGTAATGATAGCGCTCGTTGCCCTGGATCACCGACAGGCTCGCGGGCTCGCTGCACTGCACGCGGTTGTGCATGCGCAGTTGGGGCGTGTCGTCGTGCATCAGGTCGATGGGGATCATGTTTTGCGCCATGAAGCGCCGCAGGCTCGAGATCGGAATCCGCCGCTCGTTGCTCGTGGGCAGTTTGAAGCCCTGCAGCACTCCGCGGTCGAACCAACGAATCACCGTGTTGATGTTCACGCCGAGCATCTCGGCGACCTCGCCCGTGGTGTACACTTTCTTGGACATCAGCCTTGCCACCTCTGGCCGCGATTATCGCGCGGAATGGGAGACTAGTCAATTAAACGCGACAAGAGAAGCATGTTAAGTAAGCGCTCGATTGGAAAGCCGAGGCTGTCCGGGCTATAATCGAGCGAGACTTTTAATGGAGATCGCAATGTCAGGTCGGATCGGAAATCTTTTAGGGCTGCTGGCCATCTTGCTTTTACTGGCAATGCTCAGCGCGTGCGGCAGCGCGTCGGATGACGACGACACGTCGGATGACGATGATGAAGATGACGACGACGATGTTGCGGACGATGACGACGATTCCGACGACGACGACGACGACGACGACGATGACGAGCCGTTTCCCGCGTGCGACGAGTACGGCACGCCGTCGGTGGCCGGATCAGTGCAGAGCGAGGATCTGCACGAGATCTCGGGCCTGGCGATCAGCGCGCGCAATCCCGGCGTGCTCTGGGCGCACAACGACTCGGGCGATGGAGCGCACATCTACGCGATGACCGCTGCGGGCAAGCACCTGGGCGTGCTGACCTTGGAGGGCGCGGGGTCCGTGGATTGGGAGGACATGGCCATTGGGCCTTGCGGCGACGAGCAATGCCTGTACGTGGCGGATATCGGCGACAACGGCGCCAGCCGCACTGACTGCACGATCTATCGCGTGGTCGAGCCCGAGGTCGATCCGCTGGATCCGTTCGACGAGCTTGAGCTCGATAGCTGGGAGAGCTTCGAGTTCAGCTACCCTGACGGGCCGCGCGACGCCGAGAGCATAGCCGTGCACCCCGACGGCACGATCTACATCGTCTCCAAATACCCCGCGGGCCTGGCCAAGCTCTACCGCTTTCCCGAGCCGGAGCTCGACGAGTCGCAGACGTTGGAATACCTGGGTGAACTCGACACCGGCGACGGGCCGAACATGACCACGGCTGCCGACATCCACACCAACGGCCTGCGCCTGCTGGTGCGCACGTACCTGAAAGTCATCGAGTGGCGCATTGAGCCGGGCATGCCGTTCGGATTGATCGTGTCCGAGGAGTCCGCCACGCGCCATGAACTGCCCGTGGCCCTGGAGCTACAGGGCGAGGCGATCGCCTACGACCCCTCTGACGGCAGTTATATGCACGTGTCCGAGGGCTCCAACCCGCCGCTGTACCGGGTGAGTTGCCAGTAGGGGGTTTGGGAGGCGTTAGTCTCAGCGATTCCGATTGACTAGTATTCGATATAAGTAGGCGTGCTGTTTTTCATCCGACCAGACCAGCTCCAAGGTACATATCGGTTCCAGTAGTTCTTGCTGCAGGCTGAACGATCGCCGCCATTTATTGGCGTATTCGGAATCGCTACGACTGCTGAGCAGCGGATTGCGCCGCTCCTCGTAGTTCAAGAACCAATACATATCACGCCTGCGGTGGCGTCTGATCAGACGTTTGAGAAAGTGAAGGTCGTTCTTATTGCATTCGTAATCTACGGTGGACTGAAACGTATAGTAAAGGAACTCGGGCTTGCTCTTTGCTGAAAAAACAATGGCGTCCGGTTGACCGTGGGCCTCGATATAACGTACTGCTTCGGGCACCCCGTTGTTCTTTTTCGGCAGGGTGTAATCCTGCAGATACCAGCCCACCGCCCACGCCTGCGATAGGCCAATGATCGCGATGCAGGCGAAAGAGGCATAGGTTCTGAGTCGCGGTTTGAGCTTCAGCAGCGAGCAGCCTCGATTAAAGGACCATACCAGAAACCAGGCCAAGACCAGGGCCAGCCACGGCGCATGAGGCACCATATAGCGCTCATAGAGCGGCATGTGGGGCATGCAATGCAGCAGGATATGCCAAAGTACGGCACCCGAGAACAGGGCCAGGGCCGCCAAGTCCGGCCGATCCCGCAAGCGATAACGGTGGCCTGCCCAGCCCGCCAGTACAAACGAGAAACAGCACGGCACGGCAATCAAAGCGAGCACCTGCAGCAGGAACGAACCGAGCAGCATGCCGCTGACGCTGATCCAATAATCGAATTTGTATCCGAAAGATAAAGCGGTTGCTGCTTGATATCTGGCCTGACTTAGTTCCGGGCCCAACCAAGCAAAGGGGATCATCGTGAATGCCGACCAGACCACCAGAATGATCAGCGGCGGAACGGTTCCCAGGGAGAAGCGGAACAATATGGTATACCAGCGATAGCGCGACCTATCCGAGTTCTCGGGCAAGGTAACCGACAAATACAGCAAAATCATCACTAAAGGAAAGAAGAAGGCGGCCTGTGATTTGGTGCAAAACGCCAGAGAAAAGAATAGGCCGGTGAGCAGCGGTCGCAGGGACGAGGCATAATAGGCTGCTCCAATTATAAAGAGCATGTAAAAGGCCTCTGGTTTGGCCAGTACCTGCTCTTCAATAACCAGGGGACCAAGGGGGTAGATCGCACAGGCGATTAGCGCAGGCAAACGACCGAACCACTTGCGCCCCAAGCCGTACAAAAACAGAGTTCCGGCACACATGGCGAGAATCGCACCGCAACGGCCGCCGAGACCCGATCCGCCCGCGATCCACTGGAAAAAAGCCAGTAAATAATAGACCATGAACGGCTTCATCACCCTCGTCCCTTGGCCCAGATGCCAGTCGCCGGCGAGAATCTGGCGGCCGCCCAGGCTATGTATGGCCTCATCCCCAAATAGAGGATGCTGGACGGCGGCAAAAGAATAGATAATGATCGTTATTACAATAATTAAAGACAGCGCGAGTATGGTTGCTCTAGCGGTTAAGTTTAGTGATTTATCTATCATCGGCTGCTTATGATAATCCTGGAATGAGCACACGACAAGGGTTGAACATATTATTTTACTACTTAATGTTCTAAAAATAACCAGTCGTTTTTCAAAACACAAGAAGGCTGCGATTTCCCTTGACACGCTGGAAACGATTGCTACTATAGAAACGAATTAAACGTAAAACGTTTACTATGGTGGAAAGATGAGCACGCAGGATAACGAGCCCGTTTCCAGGGATGATAAAACGCGGCAGCGGATAATCAGCTATTGCTGGCGCGTGATCTCGGAGCGCGGGTTCCGCAAGGTTACGATCGAGGAGCTGTGCGCGGGCATGGCGCTGAGCAAGCGCACCTTCTATAAGCACTTCGCCAACCGCGATGCGTTGGTCGAGGCGCTGCTGACCGAGATCCTGTTACCCAAGATGCAGATGCTCTACGTCAACCTGCTTTCCGACGATCCGGTGCGCACGGTTATCGAGCGCCATTTCGATTTGCTGCAAACCGAGGTCTTCCCGGTGCTCTCGTTGCGGCTGATGTCCGACATCCAGGACATGATGCCCGAGCTGTGGGAGCAGGCGGTGCAGGGGCGGGCAACGGCCATCGAACTGTTGAGCAAGACTTTGGAGCGCGGTCAGGCCCAGGGCGTGGTGCGCCCCGAGATCAACACCGATGTGCTCAGCCGCGTTGTACAGCGCATTGTGATCAGCGTGGCTGACCCGCATTTCGTGCTTTCCCAGGGGCTGAGCATGCAGGACCTGGTGACCACCATGCGCCAGGTGGTGCTCAACGGCCTGCTGGTCCCTGACCAAGATAAGGAGCAGAAGCGATGATCGGCAGACGGATTATTGCGGTTGCGGCCCTGGCGTTGCTGCTTGCCGCGCCCGCCGCGTCCCGGGCCGACGAGCCCTGGACCCTTGATCGCGCAATCGACTACGCCCTGGTCAACAACCCGGATTTGGCGGTCTACGCCGCCGACGTGAGGACCGCCGAGCAGGTAAGCAAGCAGGTCTTCGGCAACTACCTGCCGCAGCTTGCGTTGGAGGGCGGGTACCAGTATCTGGGCAACGTGCCCACGATCACCGTCAAGATCAAGCTGCCCGAGGACTTGCCGATCGACCTGGACATCCCGCCGATGAAAATGGAGATGGGCTCCCACGACAACTACCAGGCGCAGTTCAAGCTCGACCAGCTGCTGTTCGGTTCGGGCCGGGTCTTCTATGGCCACCGCGCGGCGCGCTCGCAGGTGGACGGCCGCCAGGCGCAGTACCGCACTGCGCAGCTCAAGGTCGCCCAGCTCACGGCCGAGGCGTTTCTGGGCCTGCTGATTACCGGCGAGAACCTCGACGCGCGGCAACAGGCTTTGGACGCGGCGCAGCAGCACCTGGATCAGGTGACCAACCGTCACGAGGCCGGGGCTGCATCGCGCTACGAGCTGCTGCGCGCCCAGGTCGAGGTCAACAACCTTGAGCCGCAAGTGCACGAGGCGCAGGAGATGCTCGATCTGGCCCAGTCCGGGTTCCGCCGGGCGCTGGGGTTGCCCGAGGATGCGTCGGTGCTGGTCGCGGGTAGTTTGCAGACCGACGTCGCGCCGCTGTCCGAGGAATCGGCGCTGCAATCGGCGCTGGTCAACCGTCCAGAGTTCGAGCTGATCGACGCCGGAGTGCGCGCCTACGAGGACCTGGCTCGCAGCCGACGCGCGCAAATGCTGCCCGCGCTGATGTTCAGCGGCAGCTACGGCTATTCCAAGCCCTACTACTTCGACAAAGAGGGCGACCTGAACTGGAGCGTGGGCCTGGGGCTGCGCGTGCCGATCTTCGACGGGCTGCGCTCCTGGCACGAGGCGGGCGAGAGCCGCGCCCAGGCGCATTCGCTGCGCATGGCCCGCACCCGGCTGCGCGCGGACGTCGATAACGAGCTGCGCAGCGCGGAGCTGAGCAGGCGCGAGGCCGAGCTGCGCGTGCGCAGTACGTCGCGAACCGTCGAGACCGCGGAGAGCATGGTGCAGATCGCGGAGCAGAGCTACACCGCGGGCGCGCTGACCAGCCTGGACGTGATCGACGCCCAACTGGCGCTGACCAACGCGCGGCTGTTGCATCTAAAGGCGCTGTACGACTATCGCCTCTCGCAGGTCCGGCTGGCCGCTGCCGGCGGCGACCTGGAGATGATCAGGAGGCTGTCACAATGAAACGCTTGATCCCGTTGATCCTGGTGCTGGCACTGGCCGGCTACTTCGGCTACCGCTCGTGGGAGCGCGCGCGCGAGGCTGAGACCAACGACCTGTACTACGGCACGGTGGAGGCCGACGAGGTGCTGGTCAGTTCGATGGTCCCCGGCCAGATCCTTGAGCTCTACGCCGAGGAGGGGCGCGGCGTGGACCAGGGGCAGACCCTGATCGTGCTCGACGACAAACTGCTGCGCGCCCAACTGGCACAGGGCAATGCCACGGTACAGGCCACCGGCTCCCAGGTCGGCGTGGTCAACGCCGGGCTGCGCGGCGTCAACACCGAGGTCCAGCGCGTGCGCAAGCTGGTCGAGTCCGGCTCGGCCACGCAGATGCAGCTCGATGCCCTCGAGGCTCAGCGCGACACGCTGCTGGCCCAGCGCCGGGCCGTGGGCTCGCAGGTCAGCGCGACAACGGCCGCGGTGGAGGTGATCCAGACCCAGCTGAGCTACACCACGATCGAGGCGCCGATTTCGGGCACGGTGCTGCGGCTGCACGTGGATCGCGGCGAGACCGTGTTTACCGGATCGTCGCTGATGGCGCTGGCCGACCTCTCAAAGATGAAGATCAACGTCTACGTGCCCGAGCCGCTGCTGGGTAAGATCAAGCTCGGCGAGCGCGTGGAGGTTTTCAACGACTCGCAGCCCGACCAACCGCTCTACGGCAGCGTGGCGCGGATCGCGGACAGCGCGGAGTTCACGCCCAAGAACGTGCAGACCCGCGACGAGCGCGTGCGCCTGGTCTACAAGGTCCGCATCGAGATCGACAATCCCGGCGGCGTGCTCAAAATTGGCATGCCGGTGGACGTGCGGTTTCTAGGGGAGTAGTCCGTGGCGCTGCTCGAAGTCCGCGACCTAGCCCGCAGCTTCGGCCCGATCAAGGCCGTTGACGGCGCGGACCTCAGCGTGGAGCCGGGCGAGATCTTCGGCCTGGTCGGACCCGACGGCGCGGGCAAGAGCACGACCCTGCGCATGATCTGCGGGCTGCTCGACCCGGATCGCGGCGCGCTGAGCGTGGACGGCATCGACGTGGCCGCGCAGCCCGAGCAGGTGCGCGACCGTCTGGGCTACATGCCCCAGCAGTACAGCCTTTACGCCGATCTGACCGTGCGCGAGAACCTCGAGTTCTTCGCCGACATGTACTTCGTGCCGCGCGACGTGCGGCGCAAGCGCCTGGCGCGGCTCTACGAGTTCTCACGCCTCGAGCCCTACGCCGACCGTCCGGCGGGCAAGCTCTCGGGCGGGATGTACAAGAAGCTCGCCCTGTCGTGCAACATGATCCACACTCCCAAATTGTTGCTGCTCGACGAGCCGACCAACGGCGTGGACCCGCTGTCGCGGCGCGAGCTGTGGGAGATCCTCTACAGTTTCGCGGCCCAGGGCGTGGCGATCGTGGTCAGCACGCCGTACATGGACGAGGCCGAGCGCTGCCACCGCGTGGCGCTGATGCACCAGGGCCGGATGCTGGCCGTGGACGCGCCGCAGGCGATTCTGGAGCGTTTCGGCGACGAGCTGTACGAGCTCGAGCGCACGAGCGAGGTGCGTGCGTTGCTTGCCTCGCTGCCGGAGGTGCTGCGGGTCTATCCCGCGGGCGACGCGCTCAAGGTGGTGCTCGCCGCGGGAACCGGCGAGGGGCCGATCCGCAAAGCCCTCGAGTCGGCCGGGATTGAGGCGCGCGCCCTGCGTCTCACTTTACCGAACTTCGAGGACGTGTTCTTGGCGCGGGTGGAGTCCGGACAATGAACGTGGTCTCGGCCCACGGTCTGGTCAAGCGCTTCGGCGAATTCATTGCGGTGGACGACGTGTCGCTCGAGATCGAGCAGGGCACGGTCTTTGGTTTTCTGGGCCCAAACGGCGCGGGCAAGACCACCACGATCCGCCTGCTGTGCGGCCTGCTGCGGCCCGACGGCGGCGCGGCCACGGTGCTGGGTTTCGATCTGGCCAAGCAGACCGACAAGATCAAGGAGCGCATCGGCTACATGAGCCAGCGTTTCTCGCTCTACGGCGACCTGACCGTGCGTCAGAACCTCGAGTTCTACGCCGGGATCTACCAGATCCCGCGCGCCCGGCGGCGTGCGCGCCTGGATTACGCGCTGCAGATCGCGGACCTGCAACACGAGCAACATCGGCTGGCCTCGCAGCTCCCCGGCGGAGTGCGCCAGCGCCTGGCTCTGGGCGCGGCGATTTTGCACGAGCCACAAATCGTGTTTCTCGACGAGCCGACAGCGGGAGTCGATCCGGCCAACCGCCGGATGTTCTGGGACCTGATCGATCAGCTGCGGCGCGAGGGAACCACGGTTTTTGTCACCACCCACTACATGGACGAGGCCGAGAACTGCGGTCGGCTGGTGCTGATCTACTCCGGTCGCAAGATCGCCGAGGCCTCGCCGCGCGAGCTGGTCCAGCGGGAGCTGGCCGGTACGATGTTCGAGGTCCGCAGCGTTGAACCGGCCGCCGCGGTCGGCGCTTTGAGCGGCGCTTCGGGCGTGCAGGCCGCGCAGATCTACGGCCGCAACGCCCGCGTGCTGTGCGACGAGGGCCGCTGCGCTCAGTCCGACCTCGAGCGTCTGCTGGCCGCCGCGGGTCTGGAAGCGGCGCAAGTCCGGCCGACGCGCGCCACCCTCGAGGATGCGTTCATCACCCTGATCGAGCGCGAGGACCGGCGCATCGCGGCCCAGGGAGGGCGCACCCGATGAGAAGCCGCATCCCGGCGGTGGCGCGCAAGGAGACGCTGCACGTGATGCGCGACTGGCGCACGCTGGCAATGGCCTTCGCGCTGCCGATGGCGATGATCCTGCTGTTTGGTTACGGCATCAGTTTTGACATCCGCGACGTCAAGCTCGCCGTGGCTGACGAGGATTGCACCAGTCTCAGCCGCGAGCTGGTGCAAAGCTTCAGCTCCAGCGGCTACTTCAAAATTACCGCGACGCCGACCAACGCCGCCGAGCTCAACGCCGTGCTCGAGAGCAACCGCGCTCAGGTCGCACTGGCGATTCCCGAGGGGTTTGCCCGCGAGCTCGAGGCCGGGCGCGGCCAGACGATCCAACTGCTGGTCGACGGCGCGGAATCGAACACCGCCAATATCGCGTCGAGCTACGTCGAGGCGATCGTCAATCAGTTCAATACCGAGCTGATCCTCGAGCTGATGCAGCGTCGCGGAGTGCGCAATCAGGCCGTGCCGCCGATGGCCGCCCAGGTGCGCGTCTGGTTCAACCCGCTGGTCGATTCGGCCACGACAATCGTTCCCGGGCTGATCGCGGTGATCATCATCATGATCTCCTCAATGCTCACCAGCTTGACCATCGTGCGCGAGCGCGAGCAGGGGAGCCTGGAGAGCCTGTTCGCCACGCCGGTGCGCAGGCACGAGGTGGTGATCGGCAAGATGCTGCCTTACCTGGCGATCGTGATGATCGATTGCCTGGTTGCCGCGGGGGTCGGCGTGGCCGTGTTCAACGTGCCGTTCAACGGCAGCCTGACGCTGTTCGTGCTCACATCGTTGGTCTTTACCTTTGCCGGGCTGTCGATCGGGATGATGGCCAGCGTGGTTTCGTCCAATCAGCTATTGGCCAACCAGATCGTGATCCTGACCACCATGCTGCCCAGCCTTTTGATCTCGGGATTCATGTTCCCGCTGGAGTCCACGCCGCGCTGGATCCAGATGCTGTCGTACGTGGTGCCCGCGCGCTACTTCGTCGAGATCTGCCGCGGGATCATGCTCAAGGCCCAACCCTGGACCGAGCTGGCCGGGCCGACGCTGCTGCTGTTGCTGGTGGGGCTGTTCTTCTTCTCACAAGCGATGCTGCGCTTTAAGAAGAAGCTGTAGCCTCAATTATTGATGATGGTTCGTTGCGAGGAGCGCAGGATGCCGCAAGAACGAGGACGACGAAGTTGTTGCGAGCAGATTGTGCGCCGCAGTAGAACCATCATGAGTAATGGAGGCTAGATGGGACGCATCCTGCAGATGACGCGCAAGGAGTTCATCCAGGTCTTCCGCGACATGCGGATGGTGGCGATCCTGTTTGTCGCGCCGATTTTGCAGCTGTTTATTTTTGGCTACGCCGTAACCACCGACGTGCGCAACATCTCGCTGGCGGTGATGGATCTCGACCACAGTTCGACCAGTCGCGCGATGGTCGAGGCGGTGGTCAACTCGGGCTACTTCAACCTCGCAGGCGCGGTGGAAAACGATCAACAGATCGAGCGCACGCTGGTCCGCGGCCTGGCCGACGTGGTGCTGGTGATTCCTCAAGGCTACAAGACCGACCTGGAGAGCGGGCGCCGGGCCACGGTCCAGATTTTGCTCGACGGCGGCGAGTCCAACTCGGCCAACGTGGCCATGGGCTATCTGGGCAAGATCTTCGCTGCCCAGGGAATGCGCGAGGTCCAGGGGCGCATGGCGGCGCTCAGCGCCATGGCCGGCGGCGCGCAGATCAGCCTGCCGATCATCACCACCGAGGTGCGTTACCGCTTCAATCCCGAGCTGCGTTCGTCGTGGTACATGGTGCCCGGCGTACTGGCGATGATTCTGATGATCACCGTGATGATGCTCAGCTCGATGGCGATCACCCGCGAGCGCGAGGTGGGAACCATGGAGCAGTTGGCGGTCACGCCGATCAAGCCCTGGCAGCTGCTGGCGGGCAAGATGCTGCCGTTTGCGATTATCGGCATGGTCAACGTCACGCTGATCCTGATCGTCGGAGTAGGGCACTTCGGCCTGCCGATCGTCGGATCGCTGGCGCTACTCTACTTCGCGGCGCTGACCTTTCTGTTCGCCACACTGGGCATGGGCCTGCTGATCTCGACGATGGCCGACACCCAGCAGCAGGCGCTGTTCGTCTCGCTGCTGGTCAATCTGCCGGCGATCATGCTCTCGGGATTTATGTTCCCCATCGAGAACATGCCGTACTCGATCCAGTTGCTGACCTACTTAAATCCCATGCGCTACTTCCTGGTGATCGTGCGTTCGATCATCCTCAAGGGCGCGGGCTGGGCCGTGCTCGCCCCGCAGTTCGGCATGCTAGCGGTGCTCGGGTTGGCGCTGTTCTGGCTGGCGAGCCTGCGTTTCCGCAAGACGGTGTGAACGCTGACAACAACGCGGTTGTCGCGCGGCTGAACCCGTATCCCCAGTCCGGGCTGAGATCGAGTCCGACGCCGGGCTACTGTTTTTTCACGCTGTAGGTGGTGGTCGATTTGGTCTGGATTTGGCCGTCGAGCTTGCCGATCATGGTCACCGTGCCGGTCAGATCGGAGCCCGAAAGCGTCAGCTTGCCGCTCTGTTCGACCATCACTCCCATCTCGTCCGCAGAGTCGGAGTAGGTCAGCGCTCCGCCCTGGTACTTGTAGGTCATAGCGTCCTCGGCCTCGGGCATGCCCTCGAAATTGGTGAGCGACTGTACGCGGTAGCTCTCGTCCGACTGCTTGGTGATCGTCACCTCGGCCGTGCCGTTGTAGGTCATCGAGGAGCCGTAGGTCGGCATCTCGTAGAGCAGCACGGCAGTCCCCTTGTAGGTGCCCACGTAGGCGTCGCCGCCGGCCAGCGCAACCGTCGCGATCAACAACGCCAGGGCCAACGCCCCAATGATTAAACGCCTGTTCATCGATCTCCCCCTGCGAAGATTAATGTATCTATTTCACAGCCTGTAAAAGACAGTCCTCGCCCTGGGCAGGTTTAGCCCGCATTATTCATGAGGCTTCGCGTTCTTTGATGGAAATATCTTTAAAAAGCTAGCACGCGCATTCCGCGGCGGTCAAGAATCAACACGATCCGGCGATGACGGGCCGATGATTGAGCTTGACAGGCGTTGGAACGCACAACTATTTTGAAATACTCAACCCACAGCAGCATCAGCGATCAGCGTCTTACAACGAGCGTGTTCCGGCGGCTCGGCACATAACGTGCCGATGGCCGTGGCCCTTGCTTGTCAATTGCGGGAGACCAGATGGCATACCTGGTGTTCAAACACGGTGCGCAAAAGGGACGCAGGATCGAAATCGACGCCGACGAAATCCGCCTCGGCAGCAATCCGCGCG
>JAVCCG010000113.1 GCA_030765605.1 Candidatus Alcyoniella australis | reverse complement strand
GCACGTCGATCGCTTCCTGATGGTGGTCAACGCGTCCAACGAGGACAAGATCTGGGCCTGGATCAACCTGGTCAACGACGGCAAGGCGCTGATCGACCGCAGTTGGCCGATCCGCAGCCGGATGCAGCCGGCAGTGATCAAACGGCTGCGCGACCCGCAGTGGGGCGAGGAGTGCAAGGTCCTGATCGCGCTGCAGGGGCGCGGATCGCGCGATGCGCTGTACCAGTTGATGCAGGGCGCGCAGCGCGAGCAGATGATGCTGATGCGCAAGCGCGATCTGATCGAAACCGTGGTGGCCGACATCGACGTGGTGCTCTCGCGCACGGGTTACACCGGCGAGGCGATCTGCTACGAGCTGTTCGTGCACCCCGACCGCGCTGCCCAGCTATGGCGCAAGCTGCTCGATCTCGACGTCGGCGTGACCCCCTGCGGCCTGGGCGCGCGCGACTCGCTGCGCACCGAGGTCGGACTGCCGCTGTACGGCCACGAGTTGGCCGGGCCGTTCGAGATCTCGCCCAACGGCGCAGGGTTCGGCGGATACGTCAAGCTGCACAAGCCATTCTTCAACGGCAAGACCGCCTACATTGCATCCGAGGCCGAGCGCGATATGAAGATAATCCGCTTCCGCGTGCCGCAGAAGGGGACGCGACCGCTCAAGCACGGCGATCCGCTGACCGATCACCGCGGAGCGTTCGCGGGCAACATTACAAGCTGCGTTGTCGATGGTCGCGGCACGATGGTCGGACTGGCCTACGTACCGCAAAAGTATGCCGACGAGAAGAGCCTGCTGGCCCACCCGCTGCCCGCGGGCAAGGCCGAGCCGTGCACACCGATCGACCTGGGGCCGGGCAAGCGTTTGGTGGTGTCGGTGCAGATTAAAGTGATGCCGCGCTTTCCGCGCAAGGACGTGACCAAAGAGTCCGAGTAGTCTCAATCAGCTTCAATAAGCCCCTCGCGCCTGTTGGCCGCGGGGGGCTTTTTTTGTGGGCCGAACGTCGATGGAATACAATTAAAGGCGAAATGGAATCACGATGAGAATCTACGTGATCGGCGCGGGCGCGGTGGGCTCGATCTTCGGCGGCTACCTGTCGCTGGGCGGCCACGAAGTGACCCTGGTCGAGAGCCGTCCCGAGACGCGACAGAACGTCGAGCGCCACGGCCTGCGCATCGAGGGGCTGCGCGGCGAGCTGTGCGCCAGGCCGCGGATCGTCGAGCAGGCGGGCCCGGACGCTGCGGCCCAGCTGGTGATGGTCTGCACCAAGGCCTACGACACCGCGGCCGCCGTGGACCAACACCGGGCGCTGTTTGGCGCGGACACTCTCGCGATGAGCCTGCAAAACGGCATCGGCAACGTCGAAGCCCTGGCCGAGCGCGTAGGTGGTGAGAACGTATTGGCGGGCACCACCACCAGCGGCGGCTACCTGGTCGAGCCCGGCCGCGTGTGCCATGCGGGCCAGGGGCTGACCGTGATCGGCGAGTCGCGCGGCGGCGAGTCGCAACGCGCGCAGCGCATTGCGAAGGCTTTTTGCGACGCCGGAATCCAGACCGAGGTCTCGCAGCACATCGACGAACTGCTGTGGTCCAAGCTGTGCGTCAACGTGGCGATCAACCCGCTGACCGCGCTGCTGGGAGTGCCCAACGGCGTGCCCGCGCAGTACGAGCCGTCCAAACGGCTGATGCTCGCGGCGGTGGACGAGGCCGTGGACGTGGCAGCGAGCGTCGGCGTGCTCCTGGACCGCGAACAGATGCGCGAGCGGGCGCTGGAGGTGGCGCGGCTGACCGCGGACAACCGTTCGAGCATGCTCGGCGACCTGGCTGCGGGACGGCGCACGGAGATCGACTTCATCAACGGCGCAGTGGCGCGCGTGGGTGCGCAACACGGCGTGGACACGCCGGTGAACCGCGTGCTGGCCCAACTGGTGCGCGCGGCGGAACTGACAATGCAGCAGCGAGCGAACAACGCGGGGACATCGAACTTGCAGCGCCGATGAGCCCCCGGCGGCCGTCCTGGCTCGCGACCCTCGATCCATATCGTGATCGCGTAACCACGGCCCGGCGCGCCTTTGAGGGGATCCACCACGGCGACACGCTCTACGTGGCCTCGGCCTGCGCCGAGCCGCAACACTTGACAGCCGAGTTCCAGCGCTACGCCCTGCGGCTCAACGACGTGGAGATGATCCACCTGCTGGGCTCGGGCCAGGCGACCTTCGACGACCCACTGCTGCGCGACCACGTGCGCTTCAACTGCTTCTTCATCGGCGACAGCACGCGCGCGGCGGTTGAGCGCGGCCTGGCGGACTACACCCCGCTGACCCTGAGCGAAATCCCGGCGCTGATCTTTGACGGGCAATTGCGGATCGACGCGGCGCTGATCCAGGTTGCGCCGCCGGACGAACACGGGATGTGTTGCCTGGGCGTCAGTGTCGAGACGGTCAAGGCCGCGGCCCAGCGTGCGCGGCTGGTGATCGCCCAGGTCAATCCGCGCATGCCGCGGGTCGGCGGCGACAGCTCGATCAGCGCCGAGTGCATCGACTGTTTCGTGCCCTACGAGCAGGAGCTGCTCGAGTTTCATTGGTCCGAGCCCAACGCTGTGGCGCGCACCATCGCGCGCAACGTCGCGCCGCTGATCGACGACGGCTCGACCCTGCAGATCGGCATCGGCAAGGTGCCCGCGGCGATTCCGGCCGAGCTGATGCACAAGCGTGAGCTGGGCGTGCACACCGAGATGTTCTCCCAGAGCCTGATCGAGCTGATCGAGGCCGGCGTGGTTACCAACGCGCGTAAGGGGCTGCACCCGGGCAAGGTCGTGGCCACGTTCTGCGTTGGCGACAGAGGGCTTTACGATTACATCGACGGCAATCCGTTGTTTGAGTTCTTTCCCGCGGACTATGTCGGCGACCCGCGGGTGATCGCCCGCAACCAGAAGATGGTCGCAATCGCCGGCGCCCTGGAGATCGACCTCACCGGCCAAGTCTGCGCCGAGTCGCTGGGGCACAAGTTCTACAGCGGCTTTGGCTCGCAGGTCGATTTCATGCGCGGCGCAGCGCGATCCAGTGGCGGCAAGCCGATCATCGTCATCCCTTCCACGGCCCGCGAGGGCACGGTCTCGCGCATCGTGCCCGACCTGCGGCCGGGCGCGGGCGTGACCCTGACTCGCAGCGACGTGCACTACGTGGTCACCGAGTACGGCGTGGCCTACCTCTACGGCAAGTCCGTGCGCGAGCGCGCGGTGTCGCTGATCGAGATCGCCCACCCGCGTTTCAGGCCCGCGCTGCTAAACGCCGCCAAGGCCAACCGCTACATCTTTGCAGATCAACGGCTACCCCAGGACGAGGCGCTGGACCATCCGCCGACCTGGAGCGAGCGGGTACGGCTTAGCGACGGTGAGGAGATCGCTCTGCGGCCGATCCGCCCTCGCGACGAGCATCTGTTGCAGGAGCTGTACTACTCGCTGTCGGACAAGGATCTATACCTGCGGTTCATGGCCTCGGACGCGCGTTTTCCCCACAGCCGGGTCTGCCCCGAGACCCTGGTCGATTACCGCAACCGGATGGCGATCATCGCCGTGTCCGGCGAGGTCGGCCGCGAGCGAATCCTCGGCTCGGCGACCTACGACCGCGATCCGCGCACGGGCATTGCCGAGTGCAGCTTCACCGTGCACGAGCGCTCGCGGCGTCGCGGAATCGGCCGGGAGCTGCTGGGGCAGCTGACCACGATCGCCAGGGAAAACGGGGTGGCCGGATTTCGGGTGGAGGTGTTGGCCAAGAACCGGCCGATGCTGGGCCTGTTCCAGAACGGGGAGCGCGGTATCCACACCACGCTGGAGGACGGTATCTATTACCTGTGGTACCTGTTCGACGAGGCCGATTAGTCCGCTTGGCTCGGCGCGTTGCGTGCCACGCGCAGGCCGATGTACCCGTGAGTGTCGCCGGGCAAATATGCGCCGCGCACCGCGCAGCGGCAGTACTGCGGATAGCTGAAGTAGCAGCCGCCGCGGTTGACGCGGAACTTGCCCTTTTCCGGCCCGGCCGGGTCGGAGGCCGTCTGCTTGTCGTAGGGTGCGTACCAATCCCAGACCCACTCGCGGACGTTGCCCAGCATGTCGTAGAGGCCCCAGGCGTTGGGCTGTTTGCTGCCTACGGCCAGAGGCGTGCGATCGGCCGAGCGGTAATGGGCGACCTTGGCCAGGTCGGTGGTCTCGTCGCCGACAATGAACGCGCAGCCGCTGCCGGCCCGCGCCGCGTATTCCCACTCGGCCTCGGTCGGCAGGCGATAGCCGGTGCATGCGCGGTCCCAGACCACGTCGTTGCCTTCGCCGCTGTAGCAAGGACTCAGGCCCTCGATTTGCGAGAGCTTGTTGCAGAACTCGATCGCCATGGGCCAGCTGATCATCTCGGCCGGACATTGCGGCCCGCAGTCGATGAATTCGCTGGGGCTCGTTCCCATCACCTTTTTCCACTGGCTTTGGGTCACCTCATAGCGGCCCAGGTAGAACGGTGCGCTGATCTTAACCTGGTGCTGCACCTCGTCGACCACATGCCATTGCTCGGCCTCGGGGCTGCCCATGGTGAAGCCCCCCGGCTCGATCAGCACCATTGCAATTTCGACCGGCGGCTGTTGGGCCGCGACGTCGCCGCCGTCGGTTGCCCAACACAGACATCCAGCCGCTGCGATTAGAGCAAGGGCCACCAGCATTCGCCTCATAATCGTCCCCTTCACTGACTTTGATCGAATTCTAACGACCGACGCCATGATTTGCCAAGATATAAAGTCCGGCAATCCGGGTCCGCCGGGTCGGCGGCAGTCGCGATTTTCATCGCAGTCGGTTTTGGTCTAACATTGCTCTGACGAAGATCGTGCATTCTTGGGTCTTACCGCCGATTGAGGTGAAGCATGTTTAACAAATCGATGCTGTTGCTGATCGCTTTTTTGGCGATCTGCCTGCTGTTGTTTATCGCCTGCGATGTTGAGGATGACAACGATGACGATGACGACGACTCGCAGTGGTCCGGTCCGCTGGAAGAGGGGCGCTATTGGCTGCAGGTCGGCGAGCCGCAGCGGGCGCGCGAAGCGTTCAAGCGTGCGCTGAACGAGCAGCCCGACAACTCCGACGGCCATTGGGGGGTGATGCTCTCCTCGGGCCTGCACCTCTGGGAGTTCATCTCCGCGATCTCGACTTTCCTGGTGGATGTGGACGACGGCTACCAGGTCGAGGATATCGACCCGGGCCGCGACTTGATCAGGCCGATCGTCGAGTTGCTGGCCGAGGGCTACTTCAGCGCGGCCGGCGATGATATTCGCGAACACTCGGCCTGGCTGCAACAGAACGGCGAACCGGGGTTCCAGATCGACGGCGTGCCCGTGCTGCTGATGTACGAGCAGGTCGCGGAGCTCGGCACTGAGTTCGACGTGGCCGAACGTACGGGGAGCCTGGTGGTCGGCAACCTGTTCGACGGCCTGGGCGGAGTGCTGCTCTCGTTGGACCTGGAGGTCAACCTGGGCATCGTCTTCGCGCTGATCGACGTAGACTTCGGCGAGCTGGAGACCCTCGAGCTGATCAGTCTGATCGTCGACGCCCTCGACCGACTGCTCAACGATCCGGGGTTCCCCACCGCGTTGCAGATCGACCCGGACTACATGGAGCGCGTGGCTCTGGCGCGGCTGCAACTGGGCCTGGGCATGATCGAGTACAAACAGACGATCGAGGCGATTCGCGGCGAAGTCGACCCGCAGGAAGACGACGTGCTGGGCTACGCGGATCTCAACGCCAACGGCGTCTACGACCAGGGCGAGCCGCTGGTGATTCCGGGGATCGGCGAGTTAAGCCCGGAGCAGATGGACCTGGCGCTGGCCCTGGAGACCTTGCTCTACGACCTGGGCGCGGCACTGCTCGACCGCACGGACCTGGACATCAATTCCGATGGCGATAATTCGTTCCGACTCTCCTCGCTCAATCCGCTGCTCGAGTACTTCAACGTGCCGCCGCTGTTGCTGGGTTTGGTCAAGATCGACGTGGCCGCGTTTTTCGAGGACCTGCAGCCGGACACAATCCGTGACTTTCTTCAAACCCTGGTGAACGTGCTCCAGCCGTTCCTGCCCGATCCGCCGGACGTATTTTAGGATGTGTAAGATGACCAACAAGCTGTTTGCAATCGCGGTGCTGTTGATTCTGGTTTGCGCACTGTTGTTCGCGGGCTGCCAGGATCAGGACAAGGGCGATCTTGATTTGCCGCGGCCCGACGCCTCGGACGACGCCTACGCCCCGACCGGTCCCACTGACGATGGCCGGGTGATCCTGCCCAGCGGTCGCGCGATCTCTCCCGTGGGGGAACGCGTGACTTTGCGGCGCTTCCCGATCTCGCTGGCGGTCCACCCTGACGGCGATCTGATCTACGTCGGCTCGGCCAAGGATCGCACGTTGGCCACGATCGACGCGCGGACCATGAAGATGATCCACGAGATCGAACTGCGCAACCACTTCGACGGCCTGGCGATCAACGCCGCGGGCACCAAGCTCTGGGCCGGAGGCGGGTCGCGCGAGAAGGTCTACGAGTTCGACCTGATCGGCGGTGAGCCGGTGCTCAGCCGCGAGATCGAGGCCTTCGGCTATCCGGCGGGCCTGCTGCTCTCGGCCGACGAGCGACGGCTCTACATCTCGCTGGCGTTCGGCAAGCGCATCGCGGTGATCAACCTGGCCTCGGGCTTGGAGATCACCTCGATGAACACCGGCTACTACCCATACGCGGTGGCGGTTTCCGAGGAACTGGGACGAGTGATCAGCACCAACTGGGGGACGAGCAACGTCTCGGTGTTCGACAAGGGCGGCACGCTGTTGGCCGACATCGAGGTCGGCAAGAACCCTGAGGGCGTGGTGCTCGGCCCGGATCAGCGTTATGCCTACGTGGCCTGCGCGGACACCGACGAGGTGTTCCAGGTCGACCTGGCGAACCTCGAGGTCGCGCGCTCGCTGCCGCTGTACACTGAGGACCAGGCCGGGTTCGGCGCGTTCGCCACGGACATCGTGCTTACTCCCGACGGCGAGCGGCTGCTGGTGGCGGCCTCGGGCTTCAACAGCATCGACGTGATCGACATCGCGCAGTGGCAAGTCGTCGGACGGATTCCCACCGAGTGGTATCCCACGGCCGTGCAGGCCTTTGGAGACGAGCTGTACGTGGTTACAGCCAAGGGCGTGGGCTCTGGCCCCGGCGGCGTCAACGATTCGCCGGGCCTGGTGCTGCCCACGGACGGCGGCAATTTGCTGGGCTCGCTGGAACAGCTGGACATGCCCGACGAGCCGACCTTGAAGCAGTACACGCAGATGGTGCAGGAGAACAACCGGCGCCCGGCGGGATTCTACGAGCCGGACGTGGAATTCGACTCGCCGATCCCCTCGCAGCGCGGCGAGGGCTCGCGGCAGATCAAACACGTGGTGTTCATCCTCAAAGAGAATAAGACCTTCGACCAGATTATGGCCGACCTGCCCGGGGTGGACGGCGACCAGAGCCTGTTGCTGTTCGGCGAACAGTACACGCCCAACGTCCATGCCCTGGCCCGCGAGTTCACGGTTTGCGACAACTACTACTCCGAGTCGCACGAGTCCGACCTGGGCCACGCCTGGGCCACGGGAGTGGTGGCCAACGACTACATCGAGAAGAACTGGGCGGCCAGCGACTGGCTCTCGCTCACCGGCGTGGAGCCGGCGACGATCCCGGCCACGGGCACAGTGTTTCAAAAGATGCTCGAGCACGAGCTGGACTTCCGCATCTACGGCGAGATCGTCGGCACGCTGCCCGATATCGAGGTGCTGGCCAAGTACATGGACCTCAACTACGGCTTCTACAACATGGCCGTCTCCGACGTAACCAAGGCGCAAGAGGTGCTCCGCGAGTGGAAGCAGGGGATCTTTCCGCAGTTCATCATGATCCTGCTACCCAACGACCACACCGCGGGGACCGATCCGGGCTGGCCGACCATGGAGTACATGGTGGCGGACAACGACGCGGGCCTGGGTCTGCTGCTGGAGTGGATCGTCAACAGCGAATACTGGCCCGAGACCGCGGTGTTCATCACCCAGGACGACCCGCAGTCCGGAGTGGACCACGTCGATGCCCACCGCACGCCGTTTACCCTGGTCAGCCCCTTTGCCAAACGCGGCTACGTGTCCAACGTGCACTACTCGATGGCCTCGATGTGGCTGACCATCGAGCTGATCCTTGGGCTGCCGCCGTTGACCGACTACGACCGTTTTACCGCGCCGATGTACGACCTGTTCCAGAGCAAGGCGCAGCTCCCGACCGAGTTCGCGGCGATCCCCAACAGCATGCCGCTGGTGATGAACAGCGACGAGCTGCCCATGACCGACTACTGCAAGAAGCAAAGCTGGGATGTGCCCGACCAGGTCGAGCGCATCGGCGAGGTGGTCTGGGCCTACATGAAGCCCGGCCTGCCCTATCCGTGGCACCTGGCCGTGGCACCCTCCGAGGCCGAGGAGCAGGAGCAGGGGGAAGAGGAAAAGGGCGCGAACTACCGGATGATGACCCGCGCCTACATCGAGTTCGCCGTGCGCAACGGGCTGCTCGATCCGCAGCATTCATTGGCGGGTAATCGCGAATACTGACGCGCTCGCATTTCAACAGGGGGCAAGGAAGGCGATATCCATCGCACGCCACGCAGGCAGCGGTTAAACAATGAAAGACTTGTCCGATCAGAATCCTCCTGAAGCTGTAGTCGTGATGGCCTGTCAGAACGCTACAGAATTCTTGAGTACGCTTTCACCTAGGAACGAACGTTGGTGCCTGGGACCAAATCCTGATTGGTTATACAGAGGCCATGCAGATGCCCGTTGGAAACTGGTGCCCAAAGCACTGCGTGCAGATGGGTGGGGGACGATACAGAAGGAGTTCACAGATAAGTACCTGCCGCTGCCAAATACCGCAGACGCACAGATTCTAGCGGAGTATTCAGTTATAAATTACTTTGTCGAAGCTGCTGATCGGCAAGGGATTTCACTACCCGAGGACAGCATTCGGTTTCGAGAAGTATTCGTCAAGTGGAGCAACGAAAACCCGGTGCACTCCGCTTTTCTAACGCCCCGCAAATGGCCATCGCCGGAACTCCTGCCCATTATGGCGGCGGCGCAGCATCATGGCGTCCCGACGAGACTTCTCGACTGGTCGCGGCGTTCCTACATCGCCGCATATTTCGCGGCTAGCGAGTTTGCAAAACGATTGTGGGAATATCAATTACTGACCGATAGAGGATGCTCCATTGAATCCGACATCAGCGAAATAGCTGTATGGTCGTTAAGTACCGAGTATTTACATATGCAACCTGTTGGGGTCGAAGTAATTAAAGCGCCAGCAGGCGCAAATCCGAATCTGGCTGCACAGAAAGGCATTTTTACTTTAGTGCGAGAGACCGAGAAGCGAGGACATCCAGCCAATACGCAAGGCCTTGAAGAGCGGCTGGAAGCGGATGCATTCCCGCCACCGCTCGTAAAGGTCACGATGCCGATCCGCGACGTTCCAAAGCTCCTTCGCTTTCTCAGCGCAGAATACGTCGATGCAGCAAGCATGTTCCCAGGCCTTGACGGTGTTGCGAAAAGAGTATTTGAGCAACCGTTGTGGGATAGCTATCGAATGAGACAAGAAAAAAAACAGAGGGATTGAAGGCGGTATGGACGGGCTTTTTGCAAATACAAATCGACGACGGGACTTCCTTTTCAACGCGTTCTCTGAGTATTCCGTGCCACCGTGCCGAGTCTACATTGCTAGCGCGTTCTTCACCAATGCGGACATAGTCCTGGATCTCGCCAAGCGAAAATGCAGGATTCAGCTCGTTGTACGTCTTGGGTATCCTACAGACCCCAAGGCGCTTAAATCGGTTCTAAACAAAGAGGGGATCCAAGTCCGGTTCTTCACGGACACACACTTCCATCCGAAGCTGTACATTTTCGACGAACGATGTGCGATCGTTGGGTCGGCGAATCTCACTAAAGACGGCTTAGAGCGAAACATAGAGGTCAACGTAGCTGTTGGCGTCGATGATCCGCGTTACACAGAGCTTATGAGCCTATTCGTCGGATATTGGGGCGCGGCAAAGGTCTTCGACGCCAGATGTCTTGATGTATACACCCGAGAGTTCGAGAAATACCACGATGGATCACGCGATCTGGATCAAAAAGTCAAAGAGGTGATTGGTGAAGTTGTCATGCCTAACATTACTCTGGACCGACCGAAACAGAGCGCTTCAGGATCATTTTTAGAGGAATACCGTAAGACATATCAGGAGTTCCTGGATGCCCATCGCACGGTCGAGCGGGTATACCGAGATATCGGACGACGAAAAGTACCCAACTCCGAATTGCCTCTTCGTCTCGAAATTGCAGAGTTCCTCAGCTTCGTCCGCGAAACGTATACGAAAGGCGACAGCTACTTAGCAGAGCCGATCTTATCGCCTGCTGGATCTGAAGATAAAACGCGAAAGGTGATTCAAGACTGGCATGAAAAAGATTGGCATTACATCTTTGACACGGTGGTGCCCAAGTTCTATCCCACTATCACACGTATCCTTGGTTCACCAGCTTTAATAGACCGCGCGACAATGGAAGAAATGATTGAAGCTTTCTCATGTGAGCATTCGTTCTATGACCGTCTACGCTTCTACCCAGGTGGTCATGCAGCTCACATGCGGGACTTCAAACAACGCAATAATTTGGTAGATGTGCGTAACTCGGTGAAATACCTGCTCTATGGACAGGGAGATTTTATCGAGCGTATGGGCCGTTGCATCTTCGACCCAGCCTATAAAATTCAGCAATTTGGTCGCAGTAATGTCCAGGAGCTTCTCGGTTGGGTGAACAACGAAGATATCCCAATATGTAACAACAGAATGTTACGTGCGATCCGCTGGCTGGGCTTCGACGTGAAACTGGTTGGAGATTAGATTACAGCTGGTAAAAGCCTCCTGATATAGCCGCATATTATAGGATGCAGGATCCGGCAACGGTACTTGCGCACTCATGTCTAGTGATAGCGCCAACAATAGATCCCGTATGCTGACGTAACGACAACAACAAAAGGCCCGGGATTGCTCCCGGGCCTTTTCCATTTAGCGATTGACGTTGCTCTAAGCTATTACAGCCCCCACTGGGTGGGATCGAGGACCGCGTCGCAGTCCACTGGATCGACGCTGGCCGGGTTTTTAAACGGCGAGGCGCAGTACTCGATCAGGTACTCCACCTCTGTGGAGCGCAACACCCGATAGCCCTCGGCCGCGCGGTCCGGGGCGTAGCGGTACTGGCCGTCGGGGATCGAGGGGTCGTACATGTTCCAGTAGGGCCAGGTCGCGTAGTGCTGGGCCGAGAGGCTGTACTGCTCGATGACGAAGCGCGCTTCCTGCGCTGTTAGCGGCAGGCCGGCCGCACCGGCGATCAGCAGATAGGCGGCCAGGTCGGCGTCCCAGTCTGCGGCATCCTGCCAGTTGCCGTTGCCCGCCATGTATTCGTCGGCGCGGCGTTCCAGGCCGGAGATTAGCCAGTAGGCTACCTCGTCCTCGCCGTTGATCAGCGCGTTGGTGACAGTGGCCACGTGGAAGTAGCGGATGATCGCGTAATTGAAGTAGTGGCCGTTGGTCGCCACCCACTCGTAGATCTCGCCAATGCCGTTGCCGCACGAGACGTCCAGCGCCGAGCCGTAGCCGATCAAGGCCGAGGACAGCTTGGGGTTGCACTCGGCGTTGGGATCCAGGCCCTCGTAGATCACGAAGCTCGCCAGGTCGGCGACCATGTTGTTGTCCAGGTTCAGCGGGAGCATCTCGTTGCCCTGCTCATCCTTGGAGCGGATGTAATAGCCGGTGTCCACGATGTCGCGGGCGAAGCGTTGTAAATAGTCCAGCGCCTCGGCGGCCTGTTCGCGCACCGACTCGTCCGGCGCGTCCTGGATCAGGTACATCAGCCAGGGGATCATGCGGTAGATGTGCGGCACGTCGTCTTTGGAGCGCATCGAGCGCACCCAGACCCCTTCCCAATAGGGATTGTAGTCGTTGGGGAAGGAGCGGCCGTTCCAATCGGTGCTGGTGTGCTTGGAGCCGTCGTAGGTCACGGCCACGTCTTTGCCGTTCTCCACGTAGCTATGGTCCTCGGTGAAGTGCGCGCGCGGCATCAGGTAGGGCTCGGGATCGTCTTCAGTCCATTGGAAGCCCCAGAACAGCGCGACCACGCCCTTGCACAACTGTTCGAGCAGCGCACCCAGTTCGGGATCGCCGGTCTCGAGGTAGAGCGCCGCAGTGTTGTTAAACAGCTTGCCGGTTCGGATCATGATGTTGTCGGCGTTGCCCGTATGCTCGAAGGTCACCAGGTCGCCCTGCTTTTGCACCACGAAATCCTGCCAATACAGCTTGTAGTCCGGAGTGCCGTTGGGATTGCTCGCGTGCATACCGTGGCTGAGCCAGTAGTTCCAGTTGAAGTAGTCGGTGTCGGCCCAGAAAGCGGTGATCTCGCGTGTGAACTCGTTGATTTCGGCCTGGCTGGGCGGAATGCCGGCGGGCTCGCGGGTGTACTCGAACGGCAGCGAGCGCGGCAGATCGAGGGTCGCGTCTTTCTCGGGCGCGGGCGCGATCTTCAGCTCGGGGTCGGCCTCGCCGCAGACGTTGAACGGGTAGGTCGTCTCCAATGAGCGCGCCAGGCGGAACCCTACGCGGCGACCCTGATAATCGACCGAGTGTCCGGTGCGAAAAGCCGAGCGGCAAAATACCGGCGAGCTAAAGCGCGCCGCGCCGCCGCGAGCGACTTTGAAGTAACCCTCGGCTGGGCCCGCAGGGTCGACCAGCTGATCGCCCGGATCGTCGGCGTACCAGTCGTTGGTCCACTCCATCACGTTGCCGTAGACGTCGAACAGGTTCCAGGGGTTGGGCTCCCGCAGCCCGACGCTGTGGGTTTTGTCGTTGGAGTTGCCGCAGTACCAGGCCACGCGGTCCAGGTTGTAATCCAGCGGCGTGCATGCCGGGTTGAGCAGCTCGCCGCTGGAGAACGGCGTGGTGGTCTCGGCGCGTACGGCGTATTCCCACTCGGCCTCGGTGGGCAGGCGGAATCCCTGGCAGCCGTAGACCAAGTCGGTGCCGTTGAGCGCCACGTCGGCGGACCAGATGCCGCCTTGCGCGCTGCAATAGCTCAGGCTATCGCCCGCGGCCTCGTCGTCGCAGACGATGTTGCTCAGGTTGTAGCACACCGGCAGGCCATAGGCCTCGGACGTTTTATTGGCATAGGCCAAGGCGTCGTACCAGCTTACCTGCTCCACCGGCAGGGTCAGTCCGTCGGTGCCGAACTCGGGGTAGAAGCTGGGGTTGAATCCGAGAAACGCCTCGAACTGCTCCTGGGTTACCTCTTGCTGCATCAGCTCGAAGTCGTGGCTAAACGAGACCTGATGCTGCGCCTCGTTTTCGCGCCTGCCCGTCTCGTCGGCTGGACTGCCCATCAGGAAAGTCCCGCAGGGGATATAGGAGTACCCGTCGGTAATCTCGGGCGGGTCGAAGTTGATGTCGTCGTCGTCTCCGGTGTCGTCGTCGTCATCATCGTCGTCGTCAGCCTCGCACGAGGCGAGCAGGCCCACGGCGAGCACGCTTAGTAAAAGGACGAACAACACGGTCCAGGGAATTCGCATGACAATGCTCCTTAGTGGCTTACGGGCGCAACGCGGCAATGATGAATGAGTTGAATGCCAAAATCAAAGCAGTGCGTTGTAATCTTTCGCCTCGGTTTTTGATAGGATTCGGCCTGTGACCTGAACTTGGAGGGAGTGCGTTGAGCATTCGTATCGGCCTAGCACAAATAAACGCCTGCGTGGGAGACCTCGAGGGGAACTCGCGCAAGATTTTGGAGTACATCCTGCGAGCCCAAAAGGCGGGCTGCGATCTGGTGCTGCTGCCCGAGCTGGCGGTAGCCGGCTACCCGCCTGAAGACCTGCTGCTGCGCCCACAGTTTCTGGAGCAGAACATTGAGGCGATCGAGCAGATCGCTTCCCAGGTCGGTGACATTACGGCGGTGGTCGGTTTCGCCGACCTGGTGGAGGACGCCTACAACGCGGCGGCCGTGCTGCACGAGGGCGTAGTGGAGGCGGTCTACCACAAGCGCTCCTTGCCCAACTACGGCGTGTTCGACGAGGACCGCAATTTCCAGAAAGGCTGTTCGTCGCTGGTGATCGACCTTGGGGGGCGTCGTCTGGGAGTGACGATCTGCGAGGACATCTGGTATCCCGGCGGCCCGGCGCGCGAAGAGGTGTTGGCAGGCGACGCCGCGGTGATCCTCAACATCTCCGCCTCGCCCTACGCTCAGGGCAAACCCGAGTTTCGTAGGCGGATGCTCGCCACGCGCGCCCAGGACAACGTGGCCGTGGTGGCGTTCTGCAACATGGTCGGCGGACAGGACGAGCTGGTGTTCGACGGCAACTCCTGTGTGCTCGATCAGCTCGGTCGTCGATTGGCCTGCGGCCCGAGTTTCGAGGAGGCGTTGATCACCTGCGACGTGGATTGCGACCACGTGCTACGCACGCGGCTCAAAGATCCGCGTTGGCGCGCCGACCGGCGCGAGCTGGAAATCGACAACGTGCCCGCAGAGATCTATATCGACCGCTCCGAGCAAGACGAGCGCGGCCCGGCCGACCCGGGACTGATCGATGTTCGCGACGACCCGAACGAGGAGGTCTACAAGGCGCTGGTGCTGGGCACCCGTGACTATGTGCGTAAAAACGGGTTCAGCGACGTGATCATCGGACTCTCCGGCGGCGTGGACTCGGCGTTGGTGGCCGCGGTGGCGGTCGACGCGTTGGGGCCCGAGCACGTGCGCACGGTCTACATGCCCAGCCGCTACAGCGCGCAGCAGAGCCTGGACGACGCTGCGCAGCTCGCCGCCAACCTCGGAATGAGCTTCGAGCAGATCGGCATCGAGCCCGCGTTTGAGGCGCTGCTGGAGATGATGCAGCCGACGTTCGTCGGAGTAGAGCAGGACGTGACCGAGGAAAACATGCAGGCCCGCGTGCGCGGCATCATCCTGATGGCGCTGTCCAACAAGTTTGGCTCGCTGGTGCTCACCACCGGCAACAAGAGCGAGACCTCGGTGGGCTACTGCACGCTCTACGGCGATATGGCCGGCGGGTTCGCGCCACTCAAGGACGTGTACAAGACGCAGGTCTATGAGCTGTGTGGCTGGCGCAACCACCAAAGCGAGGGCCCGACGATTCCCGAGAGCATTATCACCAAACCTCCCACGGCCGAGCTGCGGCCCGACCAGCTCGACAGCGACAGCCTGCCCGCATACGAGGTGCTCGACCCGATCCTCAAGCTCTATGTGGAACAGGATCTGAGCGTGGCGCAAATCGTGGAGCAGGGGTTCGAGGCCGAGACCGTGCGCCGGGTGATCCGGCTGACCGACCTTAACGAGTACAAGCGCCGCCAGGCCCCGCCGGGGGTCAAGGTCACCGGCCGCGCGTTCGGCAAAGATCGCCGACTGCCAATCACCAGGCACCTTTGAGGTGCCTGCATAGCACGCGAGCGAACCATCGTCGTAGCTAAGCGATCCTCCCCGCGACTAAGCCTTGGGGTGGTAAATATTGTAAAGACAATATTTAAGTAAACGCTTGCGGGGCGGCTTTGAGCCGCCACAAAACTCGCATATCACGCTGGTCTTAATGCAATAAGACCCCTGATGTCAGGGCAGAAAGTCGGTGTGGTTATAGTATTCGACGCTGAAGCCGAAGCAGAAATCCTCGGTGGTTGGATAGGCGTATACGCCTTTGCTGGTCGGGACCTCGGCCAGCCCCTCTTCGCGGAACGACTTGTAATAGCTGATGCCGCTGACGTCGGTGAATATCCGTTCTCCACCCTCGATCGGGTAGACGCGAATGGCCTTGATGTCGGTGGGGTCGCGCATGTCCAGGTAGACCTCGATTTTGACCGGACCGTGATCCGTGCCCAGCTCTCCGTTTTGGCAGCTGCGAAAGGCGTTGGTGCGCTCATCGCCCGTGAGCACGTTCATTGCCACGTAATCCTTCTGTTGCTGCTTGAACAACACGGCCAGGGCGGTGCTGACAAAGACGAAGCACAGCAGTGCGGCACAGACAACGGCGACACGGGATTTTCTCATTGCAGAACCCCTCATGTTGAATGTTTGTAGCATAACATAACCGACTCCAATCAATACAAGCCATTCCCAGGAGCGGATTTTACATTGATTGACACTCGGCCGGACCGGCGGCATGATCAAATTGTGATCACAACACGGACAGGCCCCCTAACGGCTCCGGCTAAGATCAACCTGCGCCTGCAAGTGGTCGGTCGCCGTCCTGACGGTTACCACGAGCTGGAGATGCTCAATTTTCCGCTATCGCTGCACGATACGCTGTGGATCGAGCCGGTCGAAGGCGGGATTGAGGCGGTCTGCGACGTCCAGGGCGTGCCCAACGGGCCGAGCAACCTGGCTGCGCGGGCGGCTCGATGTTTTTTCGAGGCCGTGGGAGTCAACCAGGGACTGAAGATCGAGATCGACAAGCGGATCCCAGTCCTGGCCGGCCTGGGTGGAGGCAGCTCGGATGCGGCGAGTGTGCTGCTGGCGCTCAACAGCGCGGCCGACCGGCCGCTGGGCTCGACCGAACTCAACTCGCTGGCCCGCTCCATCGGAGCGGATGTGCCTTTTTTTCTTGAGCAAAAACCCTGCTGGGCCGGAGGGATCGGGGAGGTTCTGACCCCGTTGCAAGACTGGCCGCAGATGCATATCGTATTGGTCAAGCCCGACTTCGGAGTGAGCACGGCTTGGGCCTTCGAGCAATGGCGCGGGGGATTGACATCCAGGGGGCTGCAAGTTAACTTACCGCTCTCTTTTCCGGATTGGGAATCGTTGGTTCCCTTTGTACGGAATGATTTGGAGAAATACGTCTCGGAGCGCCACCGGCAGGTGCGTCGTATCCGAGGAATGCTCTTTGAATTAGGGGCCCTCCACGCATCGATGACCGGTAGTGGTCCTACGGTCTTCGGCGTCTTTTCCTCGTGTGAAACAGCTGCCGAGGCCAAGGCTAAAATTGAATCGCAGTCCGAAGGTCTGTGGAGCGAATACACGACCACGAACTTGCATAGATGATGCATTGATTGAGGAGCAGGGAGATGGAGATCACCAAGGTCAAAGTGTTTCCGGTCGGAGAGGAGAAGCTCAAGGCTTTCGTGTCGATCACGTTTGATGACGAGTTCATCGTGCGCGATCTCAAGATCATTCAGGGGAATAAGGGCCTGTTTGTTGCGATGCCGTCGAAGAAGCGTAAAGACGGCACCTATACAGAAACGGCGCATCCCCTGAACAACGAGATGCGGGAACGCATCGAGGCGGCAGTATTCGAGGCCTATTACCAGGCGCTGCAAGAGGAAGGGGCCTCGAACCTGGCTGGACAGGAGTAGCCCACAAGGGACGCCGCAGGCCGATAGCTGGGGTGTCGACAAGTGGTATGTCACCGGACTTTGGTTCCGGCTTCGGAGGTTCGAATCCTCCCACCCCAGCCAGAATTCGACGGATTTGTTTGCCCGGGCCGATTCGGTCCGTGGTTGATATATGAAGGAAAGTCAGGTCGGTAAACAGCCGACGCCGTACCCGTTCGGGTGGGGCGTAACGGTTTGACGATCAGGCTATGGGGGATTCAGGGTGTCAATGGAACTCCAGGTTTTTACCGGCACTGCCAACAGACCGTTGGCGAAATCAATCTGCGAACATCTGGGAATCAAGCTGGGCAAGGCTATGGTCCGACCGTTCCCCGATAGCGAGACCGAAGTGGTGATCGACGAGAGCGTGCGCGGCAACGACACGTTCGTAATCCAGTCGACCTGCCGGCCGGCCAACAAGACGCTGATGGAACTGCTGATCATGATCGACGCGCTCAAGCGCGCCAGCGCTTCGCGGATTACCGCGGTCATCCCGTACTTCGGCTACGCGCGCCAGGATCGCAAGGTCGCCTCGCGCGCACCGATCACGGCCAAGCTGGTGGCCGACCTGATCACCGCAGCCGGGGCCAATCGCGTGCTGACCTGCGATTTGCACGCCGGTCAGATCCAGGGTTTCTTCAACCTGCCGGTAGACAACCTCTACGCCTCGACAGTCTTTCTCAATATGATCGGGGAGCGGATCAACGAGCCGATCGTCGCGGTCAGCCCGGACGCCGGAGGCGTCAAGCGCGCGCGCTATGTTGCGCAACGCTTCAGCCACGGCGGCGACCTGGCGATCATCGACAAGCGCCGCGATGGCCCGGGATCGAGCGAGGTGATGAACATCGTCGGCCAGGTCAAGGGCCGCATTTGTATCCTGATCGACGACATTGCCGACAGCGCAGGCACGCTGTGCACCGCGGCCCAGGCGCTCAAGCGCGAGGGGGCCAAGGAGATCTACGCCTTTGCCACTCACCCCGTACTCTCGGGCAAGGCCGCGGCGCGGATCAAGGCCTCACCGATGCAAAAGCTTTACGCGACCGATACGATTCCCCTACTGCGCGAGTCTAAGCAGCTAAAGAAGATCGATGTGCTCAGCGTGGCCGGACTGTTCGCCAAAGCCATCGATCACATTCACAACGGGGAATCGGTCAGCATCCTGTTCGAGGGAGTCGAAGCTATCAATTAATCTGTGCGGCCAAAACGGCCCGCCAGTGACGATTTGGAGGACAGAGAAAAAATGAACGATCGGATACTCAACGCCACTAGGCGCGAGGCCGCGGGCAAGGGCGCTGCCAGGAAGCTGCGCAACACCGGGCACGTACCGGCGGTGATATATGGCAGCAAGTTGAAAAAGGCGTCCCCGCTGGCGATCGATAGCAAGCAGTTCATCGATCTGCTGCGCGGCGGCGGACAGCGTGCCCTACTCAAGCTTGTGATCGAGAAGGACAAAGAGCTGGACGGCAAGACCGTAATCGTTAAAGACATGCAGGTCCATCCGCTGACCCATCGGTTGCTGCACATCGACCTGATGGAGATCCGGATGGACGAGAAGATCCAGATCGAGATCCCCGTGCAGCTTAACGGTAAGGCCATGGGCCTGGAGACCGGCGGCGTGTTGCAGATGGGGGTACGGACGATCCGTGTCGAGTGTCTGCCGGCCAATATTCCGGAGCAGATCGAAGTCGACATCTCAAGTCTCGATATCGGCGACTCGATCCACTTGGAAGACATCGAGCTGCCCCAGGGCGCAACGTCGGCCGAGGACAGCAATCCGGTTCTCGCGTCGGTGGTCGTGGTACGCGCCGTGGCCGAGGCCGCTGAGGGCGAAGAGGGCGCCGAGGGCGCGGAGGCCGCGGAGGGCGAAAAGCCTGCCGAGGCGACCGAGTCCAAATCCAAAGAGGAGCCCAAGAAAGAGGAATCCTGATCCGGCTGGCGCCTATCTGATGAAGATCATCTGCGGCCTGGGCAATCCCGGTGAGAAATATGCCGGGACGCGACATAACGCGGGATTTCTCGCGCTCAACGCCCTGGCCGGGAAGCTTGGAGTAGAGTTTTCAAGGGTTCGTTTCAACGCGCGCTGCGCTGAAGCGCACCACGGTAAAGAGAAGTTGATTTTGCTTAAACCGCGCACATACATGAACCTCTCTGGCCGCAGCGCCGCCGCGGCCGTGGGGTTTTACAACCTCGACCCTTCAGAGCTGTTCGTGATTCACGATGACCTCGACCTGCCGACCGGCGCGGTGCGGCTCAAGCTCGGCGGCGGCAGCGGCGGACACAAAGGTCTGAATTCGATTGTCGGAGATCTGGGAGCGGACGGCTTCGTCCGTGTGCGCATCGGCATCGGTCGTCCCCAAGGGTCGATCGATCCGGCCGACTACGTGCTGCAACGCCCCGGGGCCGACCAGCTCGAGCTGATCGAAACGGCCGCGGAGCGCGCTGCCGAGGCGCTGCTCACGACCCTGGACAAGGGATTGAACGCGGCGATGAATGTATACAACCGGTCCCAAGGGGGGACCGTGGCAAATGATCCGGAGACATTCGACCAAGGAGCTCAGCAATGACTAGAGGCGACTTTTTCGGATTCTTCGCGCCGTTTTTAGGGGTCGTAGGCCTCTATTGGGCGTGGAAAGTCTACCAGAAGATTCTTAAGGCCGACGCGGGCAACGAGAAGATGCGCGAGATCGGCGATGCGATCCACAAGGGAGCGATGGTCTTCCTCAAGCGCGAATACCGCATCCTCTCGGTTTTCATCACCGTGGTGTTCATCGCGCTTGTCGTGTTCAAGGGCTGGATCGGCGCCCTGGCGTTCCTGACCGGCGCGCTGTGTTCGCTGGCCGCCGGCTATTTCGGCATGCACGCCGCGACCAAGGCCAACACGCGCACCGCCTGGGCAGCCAAAGAACAGGGCGCGGGAGCGGCACTGTCAATGGCCTTCGCCGGCGGCAACGTGATGGGCATGGCCGTGGCCAGCCTGGGCCTGTTGGGCCTGGGTATCTTCTACTTCATCGGCCCGGTGTGGATCATCGGCATGGGCGACGGCTCGGCCGGAGCGATCCGCGAGTTCCTCGCCCAGCTAGATGTCTTTGCCGAGGTGATCGCGCCGTTCGGTATGGGCGCCAGCTCGATCGCGCTGTTTGCGCGCGTGGGCGGCGGCATCTACACCAAGGCCGCTGACGTCGGCGCCGACCTGGTGGGTAAAGTCGAGGCCGGAATCCCCGAGGACGACCCGCGCAACCCGGCAGTCATCGCGGACAACGTGGGCGACAACGTCGGCGACGTGGCCGGCATGGGCGCCGACCTGTTCGAGAGCTACGTTGGTGCGGTAATCGCCACGATGGTGATGGCTTACACCACGGTCGGTTCGATCGTCGGCGTCGACAATATCGAAGCCAACGCGCACTGGGTGCTCAACTTCATGACCTTGCCGTTGCTGTTCATCATGGTCGGCCTGCTGGCCTCGATGTGGGGCGGCAAGAAGCTTGAATCGATGGTCAACAAGGATCCGCAGAAGGCCCTGCGCTACGCCAATTGGTACGCCAACGGCGGATACGTTGCGCTGAGCTTTGTCGCTTCCTGGATTTTAATCGGCGGCATCGGCGATTACATGTGGCTCAAGATCTGGCTGGCCAGCGTGTCCGGCCTGGCCGCCGGCATGGCAATCGGCCTGCTGACCGAGTACTACACCAGCGCCAAACCGATCCGCGACATCGCCGAGGCGAGCAAGACCGGCCCGGCGACCAACATCATCACCGGCTTCGCAATAGGCATGGAATCGGTCGTGGCCCCGGTGATCGTACTGGCCCTGGTTATCGGCCTGAGCTACTGGCTGGCCGGGCTCTACGGCATCGGCATCGCCGCGGTGGCCATGCTCTCGACGATCGGCATCATGATGTCGATCGACGCTTACGGCCCGGTGGCTGATAACGCCGGCGGCATCACCGAGATGGCCGGCCTGGGCGAAGACGTGCGCAAGATCACCGACCGCCTGGACTCCCTGGGCAACACCACTGCCGCCATCGGCAAGGGTTTTGCCATCGGCTCGGCCGCGCTGACCGCCCTGGCGCTGTTTGCGGCTTACGTCGATAACGTCAACACCCTGCGCGTGGCCGCAGGTATCGAAACGATCACGCTTAGCCTGTCCGACCCGATGGTTTTGATGGGCCTGTTCCTCGGCGGTCTGATGCCGATGTACCTCGGAGCCTCCACCATGAGGGCCGTGGGCCGCGCCGCATCCAAGATGGTCGAAGAGGTCCGCCGCCAGTTCCGCGAGATCCCCGGCATCATGGAGGGGACCGGCAAACCCGATTCCGAGACCTGCGTTGCCATCGCCACTGACGGCGCGCTCAAAGAGATGGTCGTTCCCGGCGTGATGGCAGTTGCCGCCCCGGTGATCGTCGGCTTCGTGTTCGGCCCGTTGACTCTCGGCGGTTTCCTCGCCGGAGCCACCCTGGTCGGCGTGGTGATGGCCCTGCTGATGGCTAACGCCGGAGGCGCCTGGGACAACGCCAAGAAGTACATCGAAGAGGGCAACCTCGGTGGTAAGGGCTCGCCAGCCCATATGGCCGCGGTCGTCGGCGACACCGTAGGCGATCCGTTCAAGGATACCTCGGGCCCGGCGATGAACATCCTGATCAAGCTGATGGCGATCGTCAGCCTGGTGATCTCCGGCCTGATCGCGCTGGGCTGATTTACAGCGCATAGCCAGAGTTAATTATGGCCCCCTCCTTGCGGAGGGGGCCTTTTTCTTGCGGTGGATGCCGCAGGTGTAGACTGTAGCCCGAGATTTATTGACAGCGCGCGGCGCAACTCATAGCGTTTACGCGTCGTTTGACGTCTACTATCTGCTCAAGGTACGCAAACCAGATTCCAGGAGGAATAAAATGTTTCGCAATCCACTGCTGGTGATCGCACTGGTGCTGGCGCTGGCCCTGCCCGCGATTGCAGACCAGGGCAAATACAGCATTGAGCTGCGCAGCGGTTCGTTCACTCCCGCCCCCGGATTCGATTTGAGTCTGGGCCGCACCCTGCATAAGGGCGGCGCAGTGCACGCCTTGGTGCAGCTCAACCAGATCCCGAGTCTTGCAATACGCAACGCGCTGGCCCAGCGCGGCATTGAGCTGCTGGACTACGCCTCGGGCAACGCTTATTTCGCGGCGATCCGTACCGATCTGCAGATCAGCGCCGAGACGTTCCCCGAGCTGCGCTGGATTGGCCCGCTGTCGGCCGAGGACAAGCTTGCCCCGCGCCTGGCCCAGGGCACGTTCGAGCGTTTCGCCATGGAGAGCGCGGACCAGCTGTGGGTCCACGTCAGCTTCTTTGCCGACGTCCCGGCCCAGCGCGGCCGCGAGCTGCTGCTCGAGCTGGGCGCCGAGCCGATCGCCTACACCCATTCGCTCAATCTTTGGACCGCGGCGCTTTCCACGCAGATGCTGTGGCTGATCGCCGACGTGGACGAGGTGCAGTGGGTCGAGCAGGTATCGCCGGGCTTCACCGAGCTCAACGATTCCAACCGCGCCTGCATCGGCGCCGAGGACGTCTGGGCCGCGCCCTACGGCTTCACGGGCGACGGCGTGCACGTGTTCGTGTTCGACGGCGACACGGTCTACGGTAACCATCCGGACCTGGCCGGACGCGTCACCGAGGGCGAGGCCACCAGCGGCTCTCAGGGACATCCGACGCACGTGGCCGGCACCATCGGCGGCAACGGCACGGGTAACGCCACGTACAAGGGCATGGCCCCGGACGTGACCTATTTCAGCCTGGAGTTCGACTGGACCGCACCGATCTTCTACAACAACCCGGCCGACACCGAGAGCTCGTACGACGAGGCGATCAACAACCAGGGCGTCGAGGTGAGCAACAACTCGATCGGCTCCAACGTCACCTTCAACGGTTACGACTGCGCCTGGGAAGGCGATTACGAGAGCTCTGCGGCGCTGATCGACGCGATCGTCGGCGGTTCACTGGGCTCGAAATTCCCGATCGTCTGGGCCGCGGGCAACGAGCGCAGCGGCTACCGTTGCTCCACGACCTACGAGAGCGTGCCGCCGCCGGCGGTCAACAAGAACGCCATCGTGGTCGGCGCGATCAACTCCGACAACAAGACCATGACCAACTTCAGCAGCTGGGGCCCGGTGGACGACGGCCGCCTGCGACCCGACGTGGTCGCCCCGGGCTGCCAGGCGTCGGGCGACAATAAAGTCACCAGCACCTACCCCTCCAGCGGCTACACCGGGATGTGCGGCACGAGCATGGCCGCGCCCACGACCACCGGCCTGGTGGCGCTGATGATTCAGGCCTATACCGAGACCTTCCCGAGCAAGGGCGCAATGTGGCCCTCGACGATCAAGGCGATTTTGGTCAACACCGCCGAGGACCTGGGCAACACCGGCCCGGACTACAAGTACGGCTGGGGCCTGATCCAGGCTGTGCCCGCGGTCGCGATGACCACCGCGGGAACCTATGTCGAGGACAGCGTCGAGACCGGCGCGGTCAAGCGCTATCCGGTGGAGATCGGCGACGTTGAGACCATCCGCTTCAGCTTGGCCTGGGACGATGCGCCGGGCACGCCGAACACCACGCCCAACCTGGTCAACGATCTCGACCTGACGATCGAGGGCCCGGGAGGGTTCATCCTCTACCCGTGGCTGCTCAATCCCTCGAATCCCGACGACGTTGGAACCTTTGGCACGGACACCATCAACAATGTCGAGCAGCTCTACCTGCAAGACCCGCCCGAGGGGGTCTATATCCTGACCGTCACCGGCACGACCGTTCCCGAGGGCCCGCAGGACTTCAGCCTGGCCGGCCCGGGCATCGGCCTGCTGGGTTGCGACGCGGACGGAGACGGCTTTGAGGCCGAGTATTGCGACGGCGAGGACTGCGACGACAACGACGACACTGTCTACCCCGGCGCCGAAGAGCTTTGCGACGAGATTGACAACGACTGCGACGGCGAGGTCGACGAGGGCTGCGGCGACGATGACGACGATGATGATGACGATGACGACGATGACGACGATGCAGCCGACGACGACGATGACGACGACGACGCATCGAGCTGCTGCGGAAAATAGACTGAACTAAAACGCATCGATCGGCCCGTCCGTCAGGGCGGGCCGATCTTTATATTCGTACCGCTATATTTAGCTCTGCCCTGTTTTCATGATCGGGCAAAGCGTATAAGGTATAGCCCTTTTCTTCGGATTTACATTAAGGAGCAAGCAATGCATTCGATAAAATCGATTGTGGTAATCGCCGCCGTCGCGCTGTTGGCCGCCATGGCCGGCTGCGAACAGCCACAGCCCGTTGTCGAGCACAGCGGCGCGGTTCTCGTAAACTATTCCGGCGGCGCGGTGTACGAGTCGGACATGCAGCGCACGCTGGATACCCTGCCCGACCAGGTGCGTCGCGGCCTCGAGAGCAACCCGGAACGCCAGGGCGAGCTGCTCGAGATGCTGGTTATGCGCGACATGGCAGCCAAAGAGGCCGAGGCCAACGGCTGGCTCAGCGATCCGGAACTGGCGCAGATGATCGAGGACGGCCGCAGGCAGGTGCTCTACAACTACTGGATCAAGAAAGAGATCGAGCTCGACGAGGTCACTCCCGAGATGCTCGAGGCCTTTTACCAGGAGAACATCGATAAATTCCGCGTAGGCGAGCAGCGCGAGGTGCAAGTCATCGGCACTGCCGACGAGGCCTCGATCAACAAAGCCTTCCAGCGGCTGAACAACGGCGATGAGTTCGGCACTGTGGCCCGCGAGATGAGCAACTCCCCCACGGCCCAGGAAGGCGGATCCATGGGAAGCGTCGAGAAGGGCGACCTGGTCAAGGAGCTTGACGAGGTCGTGTTCAGCACCGACGCGGGACAGATTTCCAAGCCGGCGAAAACGCAGTTCGGCTGGTACATCATCAAGGTGGTCGCCACCACTCCGCCCTCCGAGCGTCCGTTGGAGCAGGTCAAGGATCAGATCGAGCCCCATGCCAAGAGCTGGGCGGAACAGAAGCGCTACATGGAGCGCACAGAGCAGCTCAAGACCAAGTACGCTGTTGAGGTCGTCACTGCGGAACCAGCCGCGGAGCCGGCAACAGAACCAGTTGAGGCATCAGACGCACAATAGTCTGCTTGACACTGGGCGCCGATTGGTGCTGCAATAAAAATCGTTTTATTAACCGGGCGTTTCGATGACACCGCCTGAGGTCGGGCCCGGATTTAACCTCGGGGCGTTGGGGGGAGTCGATCATGCTAGTCAACATCCGATGTCGGCAGCTTACCTTCAACAGCGACGAGGGATTTCTGGCCAAGCTTTGGCCCTCGTTGGCCAAGGCCGGGTTCGATGGTGCGGTCTATCATGCGCGCACCAGCCTCGCGCAGCAGCTTAACATCGACCTGACGACCAAGAAGGGCGCCGAACTGTTCATTCCCCGCGTGCAGGCGCACGGCTTTGTTGACGGCGATCTGTTCAAGATCAGCGACAAGGGCGCGCTGTACCTGATCGTCAAGGCTGTGGAGCCGGTCGAGAACAAGGATAAGACGATCAGCGAGGACGCCGTGTTCGAGGAGCCGGGCTTCGCCGACGTGCCCGACTACTCCCTCGATCTCGAGGTGGGCGAGATCGCGCTGTTCGGCGAGGAGACCGGCGCGCGCTTCGAAAATTTCTGCGAGGCGATCGAAAAGCAGATCAAGAGCGGTACGTTCGAGGACGTACTGCACGCCGGGCTCAAGGAGATCGCGAGCATGGGCCAGGCCGACATCGAGCCGCCGAGCGAAGACGACCTCGAGGTCGCCAACGTGCTGCGCGACTCCCAGGTGCAGGACATCCTGGTTAAGCTTCAGGGCAATCCCTCGGGGTTGGTGGTCGACGACTTCCTGGCCAACCAGAGCAACGCCGAGGAGATGGAGTATTACATCGACAAGCTCAACGAGGTTGGCCTGATCAACGAGGAGTTGGCCGTGTTCTGCCGCAAGACCGGACAGCCCACGATCCGCGTGCAGAACCGCGCGGCCCTGGAACAGCTGGCCGCGGCCGGAGTCAAGTGCAGTTGCGGCGAGCAGCTAAGCGCCGAGGACACCCGGCGGCTGGTGTTGTTCGACGCGGAGAACAGCGTCAAATTCGACTCAACCTGGGTCTTCCGTATTTTCCTGGTCAACTACCTGCTGAAGGTCGGCGTCAACCAACGCCAGATCCGCATCCAGGAGATGGAAAACAACGATGTGGTGCTCTACGTCTCGTTCGACGGCAGGTTGGCTGTGTTCTACCTGTCCGGCGACGCGTTGAGCAGCGACAAGATCGAGGGATTGGTCGACCAGTTGGGCAAATTCGATTCGTTCAGTTTCATCGGCATGGTCGCGGGCAATGTCGAGCCCGGTCTGGACTCGCTGCTGGCCACGGCGAGCAACTGCGATCAGTTCGTGGTGCTGCGCAACGTCGACGAGCTCAATACCAAGTTGCTTGAAGTGTTCGAGAAGATCCGCACTGCAACGATATCCGAACTGCTCAAGCCCCTGGGAGACGTAAGCCTGGGCAACGTGGCCGAGGCCGCGCTGCAGCGCATCGGACTCACCCAGGGCTAGGGCAGGCTCGAGACCTGGTTTAGATACTCGATAAAATGGCACGCATCCGTAAAGCCGTCCAGGCGATGAGGCCCTACCGTCCGCCCACAGCGGGCCGCGGCGGCAAGCTGCGCTTGGACTTCAACGAGAATACTTTGGGCCCCAGCTCGGCGGTTTACGACGCCCTGGCCAAGCTCGGCCCCGAGGACCTGGCGACCTATCCCGAGTACGGGATGATCGAGGGCGAGTTGGCCGCGCACCTGGGTGTGGATCCGCAGCAGGTGGTGGTGGTCAACGCCACGGACGAGGGGATCAAGCTTTTCCTGCAAACCTTTGTCGAGCCCGGATCTCGCCTGGTGCTGCCCGTGCCGACCTACGCGATGTTCGCGTTCTACGCCGAACTGTGCGGCGTCGATGTCCGTCAAATTCCCTACGGCGAGAACTTCGAGTTCCCCACACAAGAGCTGCTGGCGGCGATGCAGCCCGGACTGGGCAGCGTGATCGTCTGCCACCCGAACAACCCCACGGGCACGCTGGTGCCTGAGGACGCGCTGGAGCGCATCCTGCAGCGGGCCCTGGAGTTCGACGATGCGGCGGTGCTGGTCGACGAGGCCTATTTCGAGTTCACGGGCCGCAGTGCGCTGCCGCTGATTGAGCGCTATCCCGGGCTGGTGGTCAGCCGCACATTCAGCAAGGCGTTCGGCATGGCCGGACTGCGATTGGGATACCTGGTCTCCAACATCGAGGCGGCCGCAGCTCTGCGCAAGGCGGCCAGCCCCTACAGCGTGAACTCCGCGGCGGTGGCCGCCGGCCGTGCGGCCCTGGCCGCTTCGTCGGCAGTGGATCAGTACGTTGCGCAGGTTGACCGCGCACGGCCGCTGCTGGTCGACGGATTGCGCGCCATGGATCTCGAGGTCCACGTGGGCGCGGCCAACTTTGTGCTGGCGCGTTTCGGCGCGCGCAGCAAACTGGTCCAAGACACGCTGTTTGAGCGCGGAGTGCTGGTGCGCGACCGTAGTGCCGACCTCGGGCTGTCCGGAGTACTGCGGATCACCATCGGCGACAGCGAACAGGTGCGAACCCTGCTCAGCGCTCTGGAGCAGACCCTGGAGCGACGGGCGCTGCTGCTGGACATGGACGGTGTACTGGTCGACGTCTCGCGCTCTTACCGTACGGCCATTGCGCAAACCGCCGAACACTTCCTGGGCCGGCCCGTGAGCCAAGAGCAGATCCAGGCCGCCAAACAGCGCGGCGGCGCGGCCAACGATTGGGAGCTGACCCGGCAAATCGTGCTCGATGGCGGCACGGAGGTTTCGCTGGAGCAGGTTACCGAGCATTTCCAGCGCCTGTATATCGGAACCCAAAAGAATCCCGGACTGCGCCTAAGCGAGCGCTGGCTCCCCGAGGCGGGACTGCTCGAGCGCCTGGGACGCGAGCGGCCGTTGGCCGTGGTAACCGCCCGGCCGCGGGCCGAGGCGCTGTGGACTCTGGAACGCTTCAACGCGCTTGAGCTGTTCGATGCGTTGGTCTGCGCCCAGGACGCGCCGGCCAAGCCAGATCCCGCGGGGCTGGTGCTGGCCCTGGAGCGGCTGGGCTGCTGTGCCGGGGATTATGCGGGCGACAGCGTGGACGACGTGGCCGCGGCCCGCGCCTGCGGCATCCGACCGATCGGCGTGTTGCCCGCCGGGATCGATTCTCCGGATATCGCCGCAGCCCTGGCCGAGGCCGGAGCAGTGCGCATGATCGGCTCGATTAACGAGCTGGAGGAATAATGGAGCGAACCGCCGAGATCGAACGCAATACCAAAGAGACCCGCATCGCGCTGAGTCTGAACCTCGACGGAGACGGATCGTCGCAGATCAACGTGCCCATCGGCTTCATGGAGCACATGCTCGAGACCATGGCGCGGCACGGGTTGTTCAACATCACGCTTAAAGCCCGCGGCGATCTGCACGTGGACAGCCACCACTTGGTGGAGGATCTGGGTATCGTGCTGGGTCAAGCGTTCGACCGGGCCCTGGGCGAGCGCCGCGGCATCCGGCGCGCTGCGCACTTCCTGTTCCCGATGGACGACTCCCTGGCTCAGGCGGCGGTCGACCTCTCGGGCCGCTCCTACCTGGTCTACAAAGTGGAGTTCATGGGCACGCGTAGCGGCGAGCTCGAGCTCGATCTGTTGCGCGACTTCTTCCGCTCCTTCAGCGAGCACGCCAGGCTCAACCTGCATTTGGCGCTGTTCTACGGCGATAACGACCATCACAGCGCCGAAGCGTTGTTCAAGGCGCTGGCTCGTGCGTTGCGCGCGGCGGTCGAGCTCGACCCGCGCGCCGCGGACCAGGTGCCCAGCACCAAAGGGTCGCTGTGAGCGATTCGAAGGCGATCACTGTGGTCGACTATGGTTCGGGCAACACCGGCAGCCTGACCAAGGCGTTGGACCACCTGGGCGCACGCTGGAGTTTGGCTGACTCGGCCCAGAAGCTCGAGCACGGCGGGCCCGTTATTTTTCCCGGAGTAGGAGCATTCGGCGCGGTGATGCAGCGGCTGCGCGAGCGAGACCTTGTCAGCGCGGTCAACGCCGCAATAGCCGACGGACGGCCGTTCCTGGGAATCTGCATCGGCCTGCAGGTGCTGTTCGAGGAAAGCGACGAATCGCCCGGCGTGGCCGGACTGGCCGCGTTGCCCGGCAAATGCCTGCGCTTTAACGCGGGCAAGGTGCCGCAGATCGGCTGGAACGAGGTGCAAAGCCGCGATCCGGATCTGCTGCCTAACGGCCATTATTACTTCGTCAACAGCTACTACGTCAGACCGTCGGACGACGATGCGTCCCTGGCGCACGCGGACTACCACGGCCGGTTCACGGCCGCGGTTCGCCGGGGCAACGTCGTGGCCACGCAGTTCCACCCCGAGAAGAGCGGCTCGCTCGGCCTCGATTTTCTAAGGACCTGGCTCGATGTTGGCTAAGCGCATTGTCCCCTGCCTCGATGTGGACCGCGGCCGCGTGGTCAAGGGAGTGCGTTTCGTCGAGATCCGCGACGTGGGCGATCCGGTGCAGCTGGCTCTGCGCTACGATCGCGAGGGGGCCGACGAGCTGGTGCTGCTCGATATCACCGCCAGCCACGAGGGTCGCGATACGATGCTGCAGGTGGTGCGCGGTGTGGCCGACAGCGTGTTCATCCCGTTCACCGTGGGCGGAGGCATCCGTAGCGAGATCGACTTCGACTCGATGCTCAGCGCCGGCGCGGACAAGGTGGCGATCAACACCGCGGCCATTGAGCAGCCCGAGCTGATCGACCGCGCGGCCAAGGCCTTTGGCAGTCAGTGCGTGGTGGTGGCGATCGACGCGCGGCGCGACCACGACGATTGGGAGGTGGTGATCTACGGCGGGCGCAAGGGCACCGGTCGCAAGCTCACCGATTGGGCGCGCGAGGTCTGCGATCGCGGCGCAGGCGAGATTTTATTGACCAGCATGGACCGTGACGGCACCAAGCTCGGCTTTGACCTTACGCAGCTGAGCGCGATGGACGAGCTGCCGATTCCGCTGATCGCTTCGGGCGGGGTCGGGCTGGTCGAGCACTTCGTCGAGGTCTTTGAGAAAACCAATGCGGACGCCGCGCTGGCGGCCAGCGTGTTTCACTTCAGCGAGTTCAGCATCGCCGAAGTCAAACGCGCGCTTCAGCGCTCGGGCGTCCCGATCAGACCGGTGGAGCACGCAAGATGATATTTCCCAGCATCGACATTTCCCATGGCAAGGCAGTTCAGCTCGTCGGCGGCGAGCGCAAGGCGCTTGAGGTCGAGAACACCTTTGAGCTGGCCCACGACTTCTCGCTCTACGGCGACCTGGCGATCATCGACTTGGACGCGGCCAAGGGCGAGGGGGACAACACCGAGCTGATCGAGAAGCTGCTCAATATCGCCCCGGCGCGGGTCGGCGGCGGCGTGCGCGACCACGCGCGCTACGAGAGGCTGATTCGCTCCGGTGCGAACAAGGTGATTATCGGCACCGAGGCCCGACCGGACTTCCTCCGCGAACTCAACCCCCAACAACTTGTGGCGGCGGTGGACGTGCGCGGCGAGACGGTCAGCGATCAGGGCTGGCGCCGCGACACCGGCGAGGGGCCGTTGGAGCGTATTCAACGCCTGGCGCCCTACGTATCGGAGTTTTTAGTAACGCATGTTGACCGTGAGGGGAGTATGAGCGGCCTGGACCGCGAGTTTTTCGGGCGCATCGACGAGGGCGCCGACCGGCCGATCGTTGTGGCCGGAGGCGTGGCCAACTACGACGACGTGATCTGGACCCAGCGCAACGGCTTCGGCTGCCAGGTGGGCATGGCGCTGTACACCGGCCGGATCTCCCTCGACCAGTGTCTGATCCGCTCGCTGGATTGGGACAAGTACCACGAGGGACTGCTGCCCACGGTGGTGCGCGACGAGTCGGGGCAGGTGCTGATGATGGCCTTTTCGACCAAGGAATCGTTGGCCAAGGCGCTACGCCAGCGGCGCGGGATTTATTTTTCGCGCGCGCGACAGAACCTGTGGACCAAGGGCGAGGTCAGCGGTAACGAGCAGCACCTGGTGCGCGTGGACCTGGACTGCGACGCGGATACTTTGCTGTTCACGGTCAAGCAGCGCGGCATCGCCTGCCACCTGGGCCGCTACACCTGCTTTAACAGCGAGCGCCGCGACATGATCGCCGAGCTGTACGACGTGGTGGTGGCGCGGATGAACGAGGCGCCCAACGGCTCGTTCACGGTTAAGCTGCTCGAGGACTCGAACCTGCTGGCCGAGAAGCTGCGCGAGGAAGCCGAGGAGCTTAGCCGCTTTACCGACCATGACAACCTGGTCTGGGAAGCGGCCGACGTGCTGTACTTCATAATCGTTCTGCTGGCCAAAGAGGGCGTGCCCTTCCGGCGCGTGCTGGCCGAGCTCGAGAGACGGCGACGCGCATGAAGCTGATCCTTTCCCGCGACCTCGACCTATCCAAGCTGCGCGAACAGCGGCTGTGGACCGACGAACAGTTCGAGCAGGCGCGGCGGATCGTCGACGATGTGCGACTGCGCGGCGCAACGGCACTGCGCGAATGGACCGAGCGACTCGACCGCTCCAAGCCGCGCGGGCTGTTGCTGGGGCGCAAGGAGCTGCATCTACTGGCCAAAGAGGTCGACTCCGACGCGACCGAGACGATCAAGCGCGCTGCGCGGCTGATCGAGCGCTTTGCCAAAGAGCAGCTCAAAAGCTTGCGTCCGGTCAGCATCCAGCCCGCCGAGGGCGTGACCGCCGAGGCGCGCATTACACCGCTGGACAGCGCCGGCGCCTACGTGCCCGGCGGACGCTACCCGCTGATCAGCAGTGCGCTGCACTGCTGCATCCCGCCGCGTGTAGCCGGAGTCGGACGGCTGGTGGCGGCCACTCCCCCCGGCCCCGACGGAAGTATCGATCCGACCATGGCTCTGGCGCTCAAGGTCGCGGGGGTCGACGAGCTGCTGTTGGCCGGCGGGGCCCAGGCCATCGCCGCCCTGGCCTACGGCATTGAGGGCTTGCAGCCGGTGGACCGCATTGCCGGGCCGGGCAACGTCTACGTCACCGCGGCCAAGTACATCGTTTCGCAGCACACGGGGATCGACATGCTCGCCGGACCCAGCGAGGTGCTGATCATCGCCGACGAGCACGCTTCGGCCGAACTGATCTGCGCCGACCTGCTGGCCCAGGCCGAGCACGACCCGCGTGCCCTGCCGCTGCTGTTCACCGACTCGCAATCCAAGGCTGAGCAGGTCGTGGCAAAGCTCGAGACGGCCTTGCCCGAGCTGCCCACCGCGCAGGTCGCGGCCCAGGCCCTTAAGCGCGGCGCGATCGTGCTTTTCGAGCGCATCGAACAGGCGCTGGAGCAGGCCGACGCCCTTGCGCCGGAGCACCTCGAGCTCCACCTGAAGGACCCCACACGATACGCAGGCAGGCTGCGCAACTTCGGCAGCCTGTTCGTCGGCTCCCTGGCCGCCGAGGTGCTGGGCGACTATTCGGCGGGCATCAACCACGTACTGCCCACCGGCGGAGCTGCGCGCTATCGCGCCGGCCTGAGCGTGCTGGACTTCGTCAAGGTCCAGACCGTGCTGCGGGCCAAAGCGGGCAAGGGGCTGAACTCGATCGCCGAGCTCGCCGCGCAGCTGGCGCGGCTCGAGGGGCTGCACGCCCACCAGCGCGCCGCGCAGCTGCGCACCAAGATCGATGACGATCAATAATCAAGATGCAGCAGCGCTGATAGCGCGTGGATGATCATTTGCGTAGAATCGCACCCATGAAGACAAACCTGCGCAAGACAGTCAGTTGGGCGATCGCGATCTTTTTCCTGTTGCAATGGGCGGTGGGCGCCTCGGTGCTGGCCACGCTCCAGCGGGCGAACGAGGAGCAGCAGTACCAAACTCGTATCAAATCGTCGATCGACCGCATCGAGGGGCACATCAACACCCTGGAGATGGAGGTGCAGCTGGGCTTCAACACGATCAATCAGATGGCCGAGACCAAGATCGTGCTGCAACATACTGAGAAACTCGAGATTGCCCAGATGCCGGCGACGATCGAAGTGCGCGATCGCTATTCGACTCTCAACCTAGACATCATGGTGCTGCTCGATTCCGAGGAGCGCGCGTTGCTCTATCTGTGCGACCAGGAATTGCTTCCTTGGCGCAACAAGCCCGAGCTGTTCCTTCCCCAATCGCCGACCCAGGTCAGCGATACCCAGGTGCGCAGCTCGGTGCTCTTCCCGCGGCGACAAAAATCGAACAGGGGCGAGATCTACGTGGGCAAGCTGTTCAGCAGCAACCAGTTGCGCGGTTTCCTCGACCAGGACATGGAGGGCATGGTCTGGATCGAAGAGTCCACCCAGCCCAACGTCTATACCCAGCGTCCGGCCGATTCCTCGGAGCTCGCGGAGGTTCGCGAGGGGCAGATCACCTGGATGCCCGCACTGGAGTACGAAAAGGAAGGCAGCCTGCCGCGCTACTACGGCGGCACGCTACTGCTGGACAAGGTTAACTACTTCGTGGCCGTGCAGCGCGAGGACAACGACCGCCAGATTTTCAACCGTTCGTTGTTGCTGCTGCTGGTCTGCCTGGGGCTGATGGTGCCCTCAATCTTCATCGGCCGCCGTTGGGCGGGCAATCTCGATATCAAATAAAAAAGGGCGCCCCGGATAGGGCGCCCCTGAAGGTCGTTTGGCGCGTCCGCGCCGCCTAACAGTCGAAGTACAGCTCGAACTCGTGCGGAGTGGGGCGCAGGCGCATCGGATCGATCTCGCGCTCGCGCTTGTAGGCGATCCACATGTCCACCGCGTCCTGGGTAAACACGTCGCCTTTGAGCAGGAACTCGTGATCCGCCTCCAGCGCGTTGATCGCCTCGTTGAGATCGGCCGGGGTGTGCGGCAGGTTCTTGAGCTCCTCGGGCGGCAGCCCGTAGATGTCCTTGTCCTGGGGCTCTCCGGCCGGAATTTTGTTGATCACGCCGTCGAGACCGGCCATCAGCAGCGCGGCGAAGGCCATGTAGCCGTTGCAGCTCGGGTCGGGGAAGCGTACCTCGATCCGCTTGGCCTTGGGGCTGGCGCTGTACATCGGAATGCGCAGGGCGGCCGAGCGGTTGCGGCTGGAGTAGCACAGGTTGATCGGCGCCTCGAAGCCCGGGACCAATCGGCGATAGCTGTTGGTCGTGGGGTTGGTCAGCGCACACAGCGCCTTGGAGTGCTTGATCAATCCGCCGATGAAGTTCATCGCCATCTCGCTCAGTCCGCCGTACTGGTCGCCGGCGAACAGCGGGCGGCCCTGCTTCCACAGCGAGATATGGATGTGCATCCCCGAGCCGTTGTCGTTGAACACCGGCTTGGGCATGAAAGTCACGGTCTTGTTGTGACGGCGCGCCACGTTCTTCACCACGTACTTGAACCACATTAGCGCGTCGCCCATCGGCACCAGCGGCTGGTACTTGAGGTCGATCTCGGCCTGTCCGGCGGTGGCGACTTCGTGGTGCTGGGCCTCGACCTCGTAGCCGAGTTTCATCAGCTCGACGCACATCTCGGTGCGGATGTCCTGCTGGCTGTCGGTGGGCGAGACCGGGAAGTAGCCCTCTTTATAGCGCGGTTTGTAGGCCAGGTTGGGCGCTTCTTCCTTGCCCGCGTTCCAGCGACCTTCCTTGGCGTCGATGTGGTAGAAGCCCTCGTGTTCGTTCTGGGCGAAACGCGCCTCGTCGAGGATAAAGAACTCGGCCTCCGGGCCGAAGCAAGCGGTGTCGGCCAGTCCGGTCGATTTGAGATACTCGACGGCCTTGCTCGCGATGTTCCGCGGATCGCGCGAATAGGATTCCTTGGTGATCGGGTCGACGATGCTGCAGATCAGCGAAAGCGTCGGATGAGCCATGAACGGATCCATCACCGCGGTAGTCGGATCAGGGATCACCAACATGTCCGAGGCGTGAATCGGCTGCCAGCCGCGGATCGAGCTGCCGTCGAAACCGAAGCCGTCCTCGAAGCTGTCCTCGCTGAGCTGATCCAGCGGCACGCTGAAGTGCTGCCACATGCCCGGGTAGTCCATGAACTTCAGGTCGACCATGATGCATCCGTTGTCCTTGGCGAACTTTAATACGTCCGCTGGCGTCTTCATTTATCTCTCCTTGCCTGTGAGAAGGGAATGTCTAATTAACGGCACCGAAGGTAAGGCCCTCAGGGCACAGCGATAGTCGATTGAGTGGAGTGTAAGACGATCGTGCCCGTTGCTGCCGATCAGATCGCGCTGCGACCACGCTCGCCGGTACGGATGCGCACCGCATCGTCCACCGGCGTGACGAACACCTTGCCGTCTCCGATCTTTCCGGTGCGCGAGGCGGAGATGATCGCCTCGACCACCTGATCCACCTGTTCGGCCGGCGCTACGATCTCGAGCTTGACCTTGGGCAGCAGATCGACCACGTATTCCGCACCGCGATAAAGCTCGGTGTGACCCTTCTGCCGACCGAAGCCCCGCACCTCGGTAATCGTGATGCCGCTGATCCCGATCTCCTGCAGCTTGTCCTGCACATCCTCGAGTTTGAACGGTTTGATCACCGCCTCGATCTTCTTGAGCATGCTTACCTCGATTGATTGGATATGACGTGAGCATATCACCTGAGGCCGCGTAATACAGCTCCTGCCACAGACCGCAGCGCGGGTTGCCATGGTCTGCTTTGACCAGCGGCGAAAATCGGGAGTGAAGGCCTGTCTTCATTGTTATCCTAATATACTGAGGCTGGCCGGTAGCAATCCCAGCGAGCCTGATATGAGGGGAATATAGAGGTTGAACGTTACAGACAGATGTCGTTAATATTAAATTTAGTAGCTTTTTATTACGGTTTAGTTACGGATGCAGATTGTTAGAACGTGAAAAAACGGCCGAACCAACCTCGGCGGTCGGTCCGGCCGTTTAAAACGATTGAACTTCTGTCAGCGAACGCTACTGCGCGGGCTCAGGCACGACCACTGGCACGGGCGCGGGTTTGGCCTCGACCTTGGCCAGCGTATAGCCTTCCTTGGTTTTGGCCACCAGTCCGGCAGCGCCCAGGCGCGAGAGCGCCTGATAGACCGCTGTGGTCTTGCCGTCGGGGAAGATGTAGCCCTTGGCCTTGAGTTGCTCGATGATCTCCTTGGTCGGCAACGGCGTGTTCGCCGCCTGCAGGATCGCGACCACCCAGTCCGAGATCGGCTGGCGCTTGCGACGCTTGACTCCGGCCTTTTTCGGCCCGGGCTTCTTGGCGACTTTTTTAGGTTTGGGACCAGGCTTCTTGCCGACCCTTTTAGGCTTGGGCCCCGGCTTCTTACCGACCCTTTTAGGCTTGGGTCCGGGCTTTTTGCCGGCCTTTTTAGGCTTGGGTCCCGGCTTCTTGCCAGGCTTGCCGCCGAGGTCGCCAATCAGTTTGGCCAGCGTATCGCGTACTTGTTGCTTTTCCTTGAGCTGTTTATCGATACCAGCGAGGTCTTTGTCGAATGCCTTCAATTCCTTTTTCAGTGAATTGACTAATCGCTTGTCCATTTGTACCCCCATGCAGATAATTTTCTCACTTTATACAACAGGAAAGGAATCACAGCAAGCTATTTATATATTCAAACGTCCGATGAATGTATTCTCGGGCTGTGCAAGATTACTGTGTGCGAAAAAAAGGTTTGTCGATAGATCGGTGGCATTAAAATGAATTGTATTCAATTGACTTGGGAATGAATTGAATTAAAACTGCTTTGTACTTTCCAGCAGCATCGTCACCGGCCCGTCGTTGACTAGTTCGACGTCCATCATTGCGCCGAAAACGCCGGTGGCCGTTGTCACGCCCTGGTCGCGGGCGCGTTCGCAAAACAGTTGGTAGAGCGCTTGGGCCGGCTTGGGCGCAGCGGCCTGGGTGAAGCTCGGGCGACGGCCTTTGCGGCAATCGCCGTATAAAGTGAACTGGCTGACAACCAACAATTCGCCTTGAATATCGAGCAGCGAGCGGTTTAATTTTTCCTGCTCGTCCTCGAAGATACGCACGTTCAAAGTTTTTTGCAGGATGTATTCCAGGTCGCGTTCGCTATCGGAGTTGTGCACGCCCAGCAGCACCAGCAATCCCGGGCCGATGGCGCCGACCCTCCGGCCTTCCACACTCACGGCGGCGCGCCGCACGCGTTGAATCACCGCGCGCATCGGCTCAGGTCACCGCAGCCAGGATAATAAAGGCGACGATCATCGCCATGCCGGCGACGAACTTCATTACCGCGCCGGCGAGAAATCCGACGAAGGTCCCCAGGCCGGCCTTCATCGCCTCGCCGTGGGTCTTGCCTGCGATCAGCTCGGCAATCACCGCGCCGACCAGTGGTCCGAACAACAGGCCGACGATCGGCAGGCCGACCATCGATCCGAGCACAACGCCGAGCACCAGCCCGGCGAACGCGCCGAGCATGCCCCACTTGCCCGCGCCAAAGCCCTTGGCTCCCAATAGGCCGCTGAGATAATCCAGTACGGTCATCAGCAGGGTGATTACGCCGGTGGTGATTACGAACCACAGCGGCATCTGGTCCAGGCCCATCAACACTGCATAGAGCACGATGCCTGCCCAGACCAGCGCCAGTCCGGGCAGCACCGGAACGACAATCCCCACCATGCCCAGCGCGAACAACGCGACCACGGCAATCCAGATCAGAATTACGGCCCACAACGGCATACGTTCCTTTTACCCACGCGCCGCGTGTGCTGTCAATCGACCGCACCGCAATCGCCGGGTATTCATTTGTCCGCTTTTTGTGGAATCTATTCGATGGTGAGATTGATGTAGTTGCTGCGGCTGGACTGCGCGGCGTACATCGATTGGTAGACCTGAATCCAGCCCGGTCCCGCGCCGAGGCCGATGGGAATTTGGACTGTGATCGTTGTGTCGTCGTAGCTTTGCGCGGAAACGAATATCTCCGCCGCGTCGCCGAACACCGCCTGCGGCGCGGGCGCGCCGAGGGGCATGAAGCCGGCGCCGTGCAGCACGACGTAGTCACCCTCTGCCGCTCCGTCGGGCATCAGCGCGTACAACGCGGGCCCTTCGCGGCTGCGATCGACCAGGTAGACGTCCAGGTCCAGCACCTGACCGGCCTGCTCCAGGCTCAGCAACACCAGAGCCGTGCTCTGCTCGTGTTCCACCAGCAGCTCGCGTTCGCCAAGCTCCAGGCTCAGGCTGTAGGCGCCGCTGCCGTCGGTCTGGATCTGGGGGTGGTCGTCATCGCCCTCAAAGTGGAAGCTCGACAGCGGATTTCCGGGGTAGTCGTCGAAGCCCGCCTGATAGATCGTGCCGCGCACGGTGGCGCGGGCCGCCATCTCGATGGTCAGGTCCAGCTGCTCCCCGGCAATCACGTCGCTGGCAATCTGACCTTGGTAGAACAGCACGTCGTCTGAACCAAAGGCTTGGCAGAGGAACAGCCGATCCTGCCCCGCCGGAACCTTGAGCTCAATGGTCAACGGTTCGGACTGGGAGCCCAGCTCCACACGGCGCTCGATGTCGTCCATCTGCGGGCCGCTGACCAGCAGCGAGAGGTAGACCAGGGAATCGGGCACGCTCTGGGGCAGGGTGATCCGGGCCAGGGCGTCGGCGTCGTCAGCGACCGGGGTGCAGCCCTCGCCCGCCATGACGATCAGGCACAGGACGACGATCGTTGCCACGGAGGCGATGAATCCGAGGATTTGCACCTTAATGGAGGGCATGGTTTCGCTCCTCCCGGCCCTTACTCGGGAAACTCGACGACGACATCAACGTCGCCCTCGTTCTCTGAGCCGTTTTCGCCATCGTCCCCTGTGCTGTCAGCAGGGACCTGTGTCTCGATCCAGACCTCGTCGTCGCCTGCGCCCGACGCGTCCTCGCCTTCGTCCCGTCCCTCAAGGCTCAGGCCGGGCTGGGCCATTTGCGACAGCGAGGGCAACGCTCCGGCCGGACGCTGCGAGTCGGCGGCGGACTGTTCGGGTCGACACTCGAGCTCCGTGGAGTCGAGCAGATCGTCCCACAGTTCGCGCGGCGCGGGCTGAGGATCGATCGGCGCGGTCCCGGCCACCACGTAAGTGTAGTTCGGCGCAACGAGCGCCACGCTGGTGGCTTGCGCGTCTGAGCCGCTGACCCGTAGTGCACCGTCCAAGGTGAGGAACAATGAACGGTCGTCGGGCTGCACGCGTACGATGAAGGTCGTTCCGGTGACTCCGGCCACTCCGTTGGGCGTCTCCACGTCGAGCTGTCGCTGAACGCCGAAGACCTTGCCGACCAGCACGCGGATCGTGCCGAACAGCAGCCGGAACACTCCCGGGCTGTCCGAGCCGTCCGGCGCGAGCAGGGACGAGCTGATCTCGAGGCTGCTCGACGGGCCGCAAGTGACGACCACGTCGCGCTCGAAATACAGCTTGACCCTGCCCTCGGGGCCGGTGCGTACCAATGTGCCGACCTCGACCTCGCTGCCGATCATCGCCGGCACCGGACTCTTCCCGGGATTCATTAATGTGGCTTGGCCGCTGAGGCCCACGACTACGCCCGTGCGTTGCGCCTGCTGCGCCGTCGCCGGCACACAGACCAGCATTACAGCGGCGAACAGCAGCGCCAAACAAAGCGAACGGCGAAGAGTGGACCTTGCGAGCATATAAATCCTCGATCAGAGCCTAGCGGTCCGCGGCCGCCGGGAAAGTGACGGATGTCACAGCCCGCCGCCGTCCTTGGGATCGAGCAGGGTGTCCAGCGGGATGAACAGCTTGCGGCCCTGCTGCCGAATGTAGCCGCGTTTGATGAATTCGCTCATCGCCCGGCTGACCGTCTCGCGCGAGGTTCCCAGCAGCCCGGCCATCTCCAGGTGGGTCGGTCGCTTTTCGATCAAGTAGCCGCCGGCCATCTTCTTGCCGTGCTCGCGCCCCAGGCGCAGCAGGAATCCGGCCACCCGGCCCTGTACATCGACCAGCGCCAAATGGCCGATCTTGGCGTCGGCCTCGCGCAGTCGGCGGCACAGCTCCTCGAGCAGGCTCAGCGCCAGGGTCGGATTGTCGGTCAGCGCCCGGCGGAAGTCCCTGCGTCCCAGGTACAGCAGTTCGCTTTGCTCGACGGTGATCACGTTCGCCGAACGCGGCGCGGCGTCGATCAGGCTCATCTCGCCGAAGAACGATTCCGGCGCGAGCGTATCGAGCACCACCTCGCGTCCCGACTCGGAGTAGAGCGTGACCTTGACCTTGCCGCTGAGCACCACGTACAGCGCGTCGCCCACAGCCCCTTGCCTGACAATGATCGTGTCCGGCTCGTAGGAGCGCACCACGCAGCGCTCGTACAGCAATCCCAGCTCCCGGTCTCCCAGCCCCTTGAACAGGGGGACCTCGCGCATCGCCTCCAAGGACTTGCGCATCAGAACTCCCACTTGAGCCACGCGCCGCCCACCAGGCGGCTGTAGCTGTAGATCTCGGGATCGGCCGTGACGTCGGTGACCTGGGCGCGGACCTCGAGGGTCAGTCGCTGAACGAACTTGCGCCGCAGCCCGACGCCCATGCGGTTGCCGGTCTCGTAACGCTCCAGCGGATGATCGCTGTAGTCGTCCTGGCGATAGCTGTAGTTCACGTCGATCCTTATTCCGACGAACAGCGGCGCGTCCAATCCGGCCGCGACCCACCAGGCGGTCCGGTCGTACAACTCCGCGCCTGTCTGTCGGATCTCGCCGCCTCCGCCGATGCTGATCAGGCCGCCATTATCCCAGAAACTGATGAACTGCGTCAGCTCCGCGCGATGGGAAAGGCCGTCGAGGTCGTCGATCTGGTAGTAATCGTCGTAGAGCAGTGCGTAGGCCAGGCGCGTTGCCAGCAGCCGCGACTCGATTATGGTCAGCGAGGGGTCGGCGCGATGCTCGAGCAGATAGTCCTCGCCGCCGAGGGTCACGTGGCTGAATGTGTAGCCCAACGCCGGCTGGAGCGCCGCGCTGCGGCCCAGCCCGATCCGGCCCTGGATTCCCAAAAGACCGCGGTGTCGCAGCATGTCGAACTCGGACGCGTCGGGCTGCTGATCCTTGTCGTAGCCCAGGTGCATCCGGCCGTCGAAACGGTAGCCGATCCACTGCTTAAGCGCGGGACGATGCAGCGGCAGCAGCAGCGCCTGTAGCGCGGCTTCGGCGATGTACGACTCGGGCGAGGCGTCCTCGAACTCGTCGGAGATCAGCGCGGCGTTGCTGTCGTATCCGCCGCCCAGCCGCAGCCACAAATCCCACCAGCGCAGCCGGTCGGCGCTGCGCTCGATGGCCTCGATGGTCAGTGACAGCTCGTCGCGCAGCCCCTGGTCATGGGTCGCGCTCAGCGCTTCGTTGATGTTGCGCGTGGCCGCGCTGCGGTCGCCGTCGATCAGGTCGCAGGCCGCCAGCAACGCCAGGATGCGGTCGCGCCACTGGGGAGTATTGCTCAGCGCCCGCTGGAGCCAGACGCGCGCTTGGTCGGTCCGCTCCAGGCGCACCAGGCACAGGCCGCGGTAATATGCGATCTCGGGCCGGGGCTGATCGGCAAGGGCCGCTCTGTCGAGCTGCGAGAGCGCCCGTTGCCAGCGCTGCAGACCGATCGACGCCACGGCCAGCTCGAAGTGCGCCCTGTCGGCCGGTTCGCCCTGCGTATCGAGGAAGCGTTGCAGCCGATCCTCGGCGCGATTGTAATCCCCCAGCGCGTTGGCACAGACTCCTTCCCAATACAGGGCGATCGTCAACTGCGGCGAGCTGTGATGAGCCAGGGCGAAGCGGTCGGCTGCGAGCTGATAATCGCCGCGCAAATATGCGGCAGTCGCCGCGGCAAAGTGGATCTGGGCCGTCTCGTCGATCGAGTCTTGCTCGGCGGCTACGGCATGGGACGCCAAGGCGCAGGCGCACAACGCGCCGAGCAGCACTCCGATTATTAATGTGCTAGCCCGCAATCATGCCTCCGCGGAGCCCAGGGATCGGGCTTGGCCGGGATTAATTATACCGCGGGTCTTGAACCCTCTCGCGGACAGCCTTGAACAGTTCGGGAATGGCGATGGAGTTTGCCTGGTTGGCAAGCCAAGAGGGGATCGATCCGCCTGGATCGGTGTAGACGTAGTAGTTCGCCTGGGTCCTGGCGCCGCCGTCGATCGGCTTGAGCAGCCAGTAGCCCTTGTTCTCGCGCGTTTTGACCGGCTCTTTGCGGTTGCCCTGATAGGCAGCGATGCTCGGGTCGCCCCAGGCCGGGTCGGGCGGCATGTCCTTGGCCATGATCCACTGGCTGCGGAAATTATCGCCCTCTTGTCCGTCGGTGAGCACCAGGGTGTAGTAGCGGTCGCTGACCATCGGCAGGTCGAGCAACGTAAACCACCAAGTGAGCTTCTTATCGCCCTGCTGTTCGGTCTTGATGATGTGCGAGGCTTCTGTGTAGGGCATGAAGTCCTTGAAGTTCTCGTAGTCGCCCAGCACCTTGAACACGCGCGCGGGCGCAGCGTCGATCGTGCCGATCGCCAGCAGCTCCTTGATGTCCGAGCCGGCCTTTTCGCGGTTGTATATTTTTAGCCCGTCCGAGTCCTTTTTGAGCACCCAACCCTCATCGGCTGGATTTTGCGCCGTTGCCGCTGTGACGCACAGCGTCCCGAGCATGGCCAAGCTCAAGGCAATCCCTAAGAAAAACCGCAGTTTGCGCACAACATCCCCCAGTTTGGTCATCAGAGGAAATCAAGCTAGCATCAGCGCTTGGCCGATGTCAACTACAGTGGGAGGCAAGATCAATAGAGAATCGAAGGGAGGTTCTTTAGCGGCGGAATTCGGAAGGCTTGACAGTGCAGATATCTGGTGGTAAACGGATACTTCCCTGAACCGGGGAAAAGAGTGCGAAAGTGGCGGAACTGGTAGACGCGCTGGGTTCAGGGTCCAGTGAGTGCAAGCTCATGGGGGTTCGAATCCCCCCTTTCGCACCATCGAATCGATCGAAGCCCCCGCTTGCGGGGGCTTCGTTTTACCAGCGGCGGCGCCAGCCGAGCATCAAACCGGCGCGGGCGCGCAACTCGTCGTTCGCAACCACGCGCAGTCCCAGGCACGCGCCCCACAGCTCTACTCCGGCGGTCGCGCTCAGCGCGGCGTGATGCGGCCCGTTGCGGTCTAAATCCACGAACAGATCCGAGCTGATAAACGGCCCCACACGTTCGCGCCAATTCGATTTTTTCGGCGCAGTGACAAAGCTGGCGCGGGTTAGTTCGGCCGCTGCCAGATCCTCGCCCTGCGCTCCGAGCTCGATCAGCCGCATGCTCTGGGCCGCGATGTTGCCCGCGTCATCGGACCACAGCTCAGCCTCCAGGCGGAAGCGTTGGCGCAGCTCGTACTCGATCCGCCAGCGCGCGGGATCGTCGTGTGCGGGAAAGGCGTCGAGGTTCAGCCGCCAGTCGTGGAAGTGCAGTGAAGGTGGGGAGGCGGAGCCGGCGGCGGCAGGAGGGACCGCCGCGTCCTCGGTCGTCGGGGAGCTGCGACGTACAAGTTCCCCGCCTCCCCTGGATCGAACGATTGCCTCGGCATTGGTCGCGCCGTAGGGCCGCAGCCCGTGCGCCTCGGGTCTGATCGCGCCGGGGCGTTTCGCGATCAGCCGTTTTAAGGCCGAGCTGTCCACGGCCCGCGCGCCGATTACTCCGGCGCTTAGGTCGTCCAATTCCGCGGCGTTGAGGTTTTGTTCGAGTGCGGCCTGGGCCCCGGTCGCCAGACGATGCTGGTACAGGGCGACCAACGAGAGCACGATCAGCGCCGCAATCAGCGCGATCTCGATTTTTGTTCGGGTGCTGATTTGCATGGCTCAATCTCCGGGGCCGCCCTGGGGCGGCAGGCCGTAGCCCGATCCGGGCACGCGCCAGTATTCGGCCGCGCGTCCGGCGACCAGCGCGGCCACGATCCAGGCAAAGGACTGGCCGTCGATGCTGCCGACGAGCACCAGGGAGACCGCGCAGGCCAACACCCAGACCTTGAACGCGGCGAGCTGAACCACTGCCTTGGCCGCCGCGGCCGCAGCCGCCGCGCCCAGAGCGTTATGCTTTTTGTCGTTGTTTGGCATTTGAGTAGCTCTTGATCCAGCCATGGACCACGTAGCCCGGGCAGGCGGCCTTTAGCGTGCCGCCCGGAGCGTCGCAGTGGCCGTAGATTTGTGCAGGCGCGATCTGGAGGTCGTGCTCGAGCCAGGCCATCAACCGCAGCCAGGCCTGGTGCTGCGCCGCTGTCGGCTGATGTTTTCCCGCATGGCCCGGGCCGTCGAAATCGCCGCAGATTACGATTCCCACGCCGTCGCGGTTGCGCGCGCCGCCCGTGTGATAGGTCACGGACTCCAGGTCGTTGGCCCAGATCAGCGCGCCGCAAGGCTCGATGCAGAAGTGGTAGGCCAGGCCCGGCCAGTTGCGGCCGTAGGCTGTGCCGCGCGGATCGCTCTTAACGTGGTACGCGGCCAAATAGCGCGTGAGCAGGCCCGGCTCGAGTTCGGCGGCCGAGCCCAGACTTTGGTGGGTCACAACGCAGCGGATTTGGTCGATCTCTCTGCGCCTCCAATGTTTGCTGCTGTGAACGGGCAGCCTGTGGCGCAGGTCGAGCAGTTGCAGCATTTGGTTCCGCATCGGATCTCCCATGTCGGTTGAATCGAGGACTATTCAGGAAAGAACTAACTCAGCAGCCGCAGCAGCAGCACGATGACGGCGATCAACGCGGGCACCAGCCCGGCCAGTCCGCCCCACAGCGAGGCGCGCACCTTGAGCGTGGCGATCGCAATGCGTAGGCCGGGCAGATCCTGGGTGCGGATCCGATCGAGCTTGCGCTCCATGCATTCCAGCCGGCGGGCGATATCGTCGTCGCTGATTCGTGTATTCAATGCTGTCTCCAAAACAAAAGGCCCGGACCGAAGTCCGAGCCCCACGTGGTCGCGGTTGTCAGGTTGTCAGTCGGCGCGGGTGCAGCGCTTTATTGTGTAATTGCTACTGCTCATCGGCACCCTGACAATCGTCAGCACGCCATCCTTAAGCGTCGCTGGGGCTGTGATTACGGCCCCGTCTGCCCCTGTCTCCGGGTCGTCATCAAAACACAGAATGGCGTTGTCGAAGAGTTTGCAGGTGTCCTCAAAAGTCTCTTCGTACCCCCCCTGATATCCTCGCCATTCTTCGTCGCCTTCAATGATGTATAGACAGTTCCATACTCCGCTCACATCAATGCCGTCATCCCTAGGATCGTCGTCATCACCGTCTGTGTCGTCGTCGTCAGCATCATCGTCGCCGCTGTCTGTGTCCATATCGTCGTCGTCATCGTCACTGCCGGACAGCGCGCAGGCCGCTATGCAGCAGATTAGGCCCAGGATCGCAATTACCCAAAAGCGTTTCATGCTCTCTTCCTCATTATGTAATCGACGTCAATCTACCCGGGTGCAGCGGTAAAGCAGTCCGCCTTGAACGTCAGTCAGGAGCGAGATGTACGAAAGTGTGCCGTGTCCCGCGTTGTGATATCCCGGATAGAACCTTACAGCTGTACCTCCGTCGTTCGTCTCTGTCTGACATATCAGAACTGAGCCCGCTGGCTCGCAGCCGTCAAAGGTTATCGTCCAATCGTGGGCCGTCCACTCTTTGCCGTTTTGGAGCGTTTCGCACGACCACTCCCCGGCCAGCGCGTCATCCGTATCATCGTCGTCATCGCCGCCGTCCGTGTCATCATCATCGTCATCCGAGCCGGACAGCGCGCAGGCTGCGATGCAGCAGATCAGCCCCAGGATCGCTATCAACCAAAAATGTTTCAAGCTCCCGTCCTCCTGGGAACAATATGCGGGCTGCGTATAGATAATTCAATCACGCGCTGTAATGCGTGGTGCGCGGGCCGACCGTGATCCGGATTGCGCAGGCGAACCAGTAAGAGTAGGTCGATGTATCGTCGGCGCGCAGGTACAGGTTGTCATCGTCCGTGTCCACCCAGGCGGTCCAGGTGCCGGTTGTTGTGTAGACATCTTCCAGCGTATAGTTCGCCGTTCCCGCGTACTTGCCCGTGGTGACATCCAACTGCCCCGGTCCGGTCCAGAGGCGCACTACGTTGGTCCCATGCTCGATCGTGCCGTGGCTTTGCGTGCTGCCGGTCGAGAATGCGTCGTCGTACTCACCGCCGGGCAGGAACTTGCACATTGCCGTCTTGTCCGCAGCATTGTTACAGACCCACATCACCTCGATCGTGATGAACCGATCGTAGAGGCTCATTTGATCGCTGTCGTCCAGATCGAACGGCAGGTTGTCCGGGTCGAGGATCTGCGCGCCGTTGCCCTCCTGGCATACCGCGTACACATCGATGATCGCAAAGCCCGACTTGGCCGCGTCGGCCTGGCTGCTGTTGTAGCTGGCATCCGGGCTGAGCCCTTGCACCGAGGCGTCAAGGGCATATTCGACGTTGGTCCGCAGCGCGTTGCCCTCCGAGGCCTTGGTCGGATTGCCCGTGGTGAGGGTGCTGATCTCGGTGTATTCATGGTTTTCGCTGTCATGCCGCTCGGTCATTGCTTGCTCCTGAGCAGTTAAGGAATTCTTAACAACTCGAACTATTAAGTATTGCTAATCAGTTGATTAGATCCAGTGGCTGTCGTCCGAGGTTGAATCGGGTGGATCACACAGCCCGTCCTCGTCGGTCCAGAAGCCCCAGATGCGTTTGCCGTCCGTGTCCTGGTCGTCGTAGACGTCTTCAGTGTCGGACGTCCAGCGGGCGTAGTATTCTACGCGATCCGAGCAGTCGAGCACGGTCAACTCGCATTCGCCGCTCTGAAGATCGACGCGGCGGCCGATGACGATTCCGCGCCGCGCGTCGTTGTCGTTTGTGGACTGCCACTGGACCGCGTCCCCTAGGTAGACGTTCATCGGCCAGCCCCAGGCAGGGAACTCCCAGACCAGGCGCTTGCGGCTATAGAGCAGAGCCTGCTGGTCGATGAGGCGGTACGCGTCGGCCTTGCGCCACAGCCAGGTGGTTTCGATTTCGCGCGTGACGTAGCCCGCGCCGCCAGGGTTCCAGGGCAAATACTTCAGGCCGGAAACATTGGCCTCTTTTAACTTTGACCAGATTTCAAGCAGCGGGTGATAGCGATACAGCACTCGCAGACGGTCTGCATAGAGGTCTGTTTCTGCGGGCTTGATTATCGGCTCGGAGCTGATACTGCCCCAGGCCGGCCGATAGTCCGCCGTGGGCGTGGCGTTGCCCGAGGTGTTCCAGGGATCGAACCGCCGCGCCCAGTAGACCGTATCCCAGACCCCGCCGGACTCCTCGGGCTTGACGCCCCAGATCATGTTGAACTCGGTGCACAGCCGGTCGGACACGTCGATCAGCGGTTCCTGGTCAACCAGCCGCGCCCGCGCCCGGCTGCCGCTGAAATGGAGGTATTCGGTGCTGAAGCTGTCGAACCAGTCGTTGTTCTCCGTGACCGGGCTGGCATAGTTGTTCCACAGGTCGCGCAAGATCAGCAGCGGATTCTCGATCACGTTGCCCGCGCCGTCCGCGTTTCCCTTGCAGTAGACGAAGAACCGATCCCCAATCTGGTAGCGGTAGGACTGTGCTTCGATCTCCGTGGTCGAGACCGAGAAGCAGCTTGTGTCCAGATCGATCGAGCTGGTGTTCATCCACGACCATTCGCTGCCGTGTGCCGCGGAGTTGCCGTACTTGATCCATACCCGATCGCCGATGTACGCGATGCCGTTGGTCCCAGGATCACAGACCTGAAAGCGCATGGCGTACTGGCCCACGCCGCGGTGCACTCCGGTGTCGATCGCCACGGCCTCAATCACCGGTCGCCGCATGCTGCCGCTGTGGTGCACCCGGCCCTCGGACCAATCGCCGTAGAGGATCGGGATCGGCCGGCCCTTCCAGGCGTCGTCGATGTACTCGTAGTCCGGGTTGTCCGGGTCCAACGTGTTGGGCGGCACGTTCTGATCCTCGGATGTGCGACGATCCATCACGCGCAGTTCGAGCACCTTGGTCGAGTAGTCGAACACTGCATCGGACGGTTCGTCGATCACGCCGTCGAACACCAACTCGGCGGTCGTGGCGTCATCGTCCGACGCCCAGATCGAGACCTTGCGCCCCAGGGCGCCATCGTTGTTCTCGTACCAGGCCTGAAGCGTGCCCTGGTCGTCGTCCGTAATCTCGACCGTGTACGAGCCGATGCGCGGCGCGCGGATCAGGCCGTCGGAGAACTCTTCTTCGATCGGCCCCAGATCCATCGGCAGCGCCTGCCACACGCGGGACGCGCCTTGGGTCGAGCGAGTAATAGTCTCGCCCGCCGACAGGTACAGCGCGCCGGTTCCGCCCAAAGAAAGCAGCACATGCCAGGCTGCGCTGGTATCGCTTGCGTCGGGTCCCCAGGTCATCCGGTGATCTCCTCAACGTCAAGGGTCAGGCCTGCGTAGTCCTCCGGGCCGCTACGCCGAAAGCTCAGCGGGCTGCTCAGATGTCCGTAGACGCCCGTTGCGCAGGCCCGTGCCGTGGTGCTCGGATCGGGAATCACCAGCACGGGCCGTAGTACGCCGCACTGGCAGTAGGCATCCTCGAGAGTTTCCTGGTCGGCCAGGGTCATGATCGATTTGCTCCAGCCCAGATGATAGCCGCGCCGCACGTCGCGGACCTTGCCGCGCCGGTGTCCGGCCTCGGTGCGGCTGATCGGCGAGGGGTCGGTAAGATCGTAGGTGTAGCTGTCGTCGAAGTTGAACAGGGGCTGGAACGCTGAAGTCAGCACCACCCGGCCGATCTCGAGGTAGCCGACGATCCCGGTCGCGGACATCCGAATGCGCCAGTAGCGATAGGTCTCGCCGCCGGTGACGTAGACGATGCGGTCCAGGGCTCGATAGTCCGATAGGTCGACCTCAAGCGCGGGCGTCAGCCAGGTGTCGGTGGTGTTGGCTTGGAGCTTCAGATCAAGCGCCGTGATGCCCGACGACTGGAAGTTGTGCCCGAGGATCGCTACAGCATGGATCGTCTTGGCCGAACCCAGGTCGAAGCGCAGGTACTTGACGCCCGAACCGTTGGTCGTGCGCCAGGTCTGCCCCAGGGCGTCGCTGAGCACGTTGTCGTCCTCGTAGCCCGAGGCCTCGGAGTCCGAGGTCAGCGTGGCGTTGTCGCCCTCAAAGTGCGTACCCTCAAGCGCCAGCAGTACATTGTCCGCGTAGTTGCCAAGCGAGCCGGCGCCCGCCTCGGACAGGACGATGCTCGAGCTATAGCTGTTGGACTCGTTTTGCGCCTCGTCGCGGCCCTTGACGTACACGGTCTTCTTGCCGTCGCCAACAGGCAGGTTGTAGTCGTAATCGTTGGAGTCGCCTGCGGTGAACTCGCGCCATTCGTCCCAGTTGGTATCGTCGTCGCTTAAGGAAATTTGATCGATGCCGTAGTTGGCGATCGGCCCGGCGTCGGCGTGGCTGTAGCCGCTGACCGTGAGCGTAACCGCGCGGGTGGTAGTGCGGGTCGAGCCCGAGAGAATCGAGATCGACAGCGAGCTGGGAACGCCAATGTAAATCCAACTCGAGGTCGTCCAGTCCCCGGCGTTGTTGGCGTAGTCCCGCGTCCGCACTCGCACCTTATAGCGGCCGGTGGACAGGTCGGTGATCCGCAGGCTGCACAGCTCGTCCTGGGCGTCGATCTGTAAGTAATCGCCCGACGTGGCCCACGTGAAGTCGTCTTTGAGTCGATACCACGTACCCTCGTCGTCGTTGCCGCTGCGCTCGATCTCGTAGCAGTCCACGTCCGGGTCAGTGGCCTGGTCCCAGCGCGTGTGGATGCAATCCGTATCATCGCCCTGATAGCCGAAGGCCTGTGGCTCGCCCGGCGCGTCGACGTCCGGAGTGATCAGTCCGGACGATCCGCCATAGGCAAATTTGGAGTTGGAATTGTTGGCAATCGACAGGCAGGCGATGGCGTCGTTATTGGTCGACTGCGAGATGCTATCGCCTGCCCACTGGCCGCCCGAGCTGTCGAACCAGCCGACCAGCGTATCGTCCGACAGGTCGATCACAGACACGCCTTTGTCGGTGCCTACGAAGGTGTTCCCGTTGCTTCCCGTGGCGCTGCTGTCCACGTCGCAACAGGCGCACGCATCGGACGCGCCGTGCAGAATCTCGTGATCCGCGCCCGAGCCGGACTGACCGAACGTCTCAACGCTCAGGTCCTCGTAGCTGCCCCAGGCGGAGCTTGTGTCAGTGTCCACCTTGTACAGCCCGGCGTTGGTCGCCAATAGCAGCATGTCGGTGCCGGTGCCCGGTGCAAAGGCGATGTCGTTGATCGTTCCGGTCGGAAGGGCGGCATAACCAGCCGTTGTGACCACAGCCACGTCGTTGACGGGAATGGAGATGGTAGAGTCGTATGGCGCTGTTAAATCGCGGTCTGTCGCATATATTCCGCCGATCCACAGCCGGTCATAGTTGTTGTTGTCAGCGTGCGTGTTGCTGTTGATCGTAGTCTTGCCGCCGCCGGTGTCGTATGAGCATGTTACGATTGTTCCTACCCGCTCGATATAAAGTTTGACCCCGGCACTCCACGCCGCGGGGCTGATTGACGTGTCAAATATCAGCGCCCCTCCGCGGTAAAACGTTGCCTGGACCCATTCGGTCGTTGGGTTTTTGTGCGCCCTGATTACGCCGGTCAGGTTTGCCGACCAAGTTGCATCAAAGATCCGGACGTAAAGGTTGATCGACCGCAGGTCGGATGCTCCGATCGCGCTGGTGGTCAACGCTCCGAAGTCCACAGCAACCGAGAAGTCAGCTGCCCCTAAATAGCTCTGCCCCCCAACTCCGATTACGTCGTCCCCGCTGCTGTTGCGATGGGTGAGGGCGAGAGTCAACGCCCCGCCGGATTCTGTCGCCGAATATGAGGACGGGCTGCCCTCTGTGTATAAGGCCCAGCGGGCCGCATCTAACGACGCATCGCCGAAGTCGTCACTGGGATCGATTAGGCATTCGTCCGGACGGAAATCGTCGGCAGCGGGCGTGGTCAAGTCGATTGCGCAGACCTTGCCCCGGTCTCCGTTAAAGACCCACCACGCCTTGTCACCACTCGCAACCACCGGGCCGTTGGCTGGAGAATATGCGCTGCTGTCGTAGACCGCTTCGGCTCCCGGCGTCTCCATGTCGTAGATCGACAGCCGCCCGCAACTGATCGCCAGGTGGTCAAGATTATCGTTGAACGCCAGCCCGCGCACGCCGATCTCATTTGAGTAAATCGGCTCACCCGTGCTAGTCGAAAGGAACACAGCGAGGTGTGCTGTTTGTTCGCCGCCCGGACCCGCCACGGCAAGGTAACTCTTGGCGATACGATGTACTCCAGTGCCCGATGCTTCGCCAGTACCGATATATAGATAATCATCGTCTTGTGTCAGGGCGCAGGCGTTTGCCAGGTCGGCATAGGCGATCTGCGCGCCATTGTCCGAGTCGGCGTCCGAGTCAATAGATACAATCCCGCCCCCCGCGCCGCCGTAGCAGGCATAGAACAGGCTGCTGTCGGTGCTGTCTTTGAGCACTTGATGACAGGTGCCGGACGAATAGCCAGCCGGGATGATCCCGTTGGCCTCGGTCCATTTGCGGTCGTTTACAGACATGCTTTAACCCCTGATCGCCCGGCGGTCGAGCTGCAACCGACCGGTGCGGCTTTGCCAGGACAGCTCTTCAGCAAGGTCGCGGCCGATCCTGCGGCCGTCGCTTCCCGGGCCGGCGTTGACCGTGATGTTGATGGTCGGACTGGACTGCGGCAGCTGCCCGGTCTGGTTGATATATGCCATGCGCTGCGAGCCGATGGACTGAACCGTGCTGCGCTGCATCACGAACTCGCCGCGCTGCAAAATGAACGGCCCGACTTCGTCGGCGCGCAATCCGGAATGTGCGCGTCGCACAGGTCCACCCTCGTGCATCACTGCGCCGCCACCGTGCAGCAGTAGGCCGGCGGGCCCCAACGCAATGAGCTTGGCCGCGGCCAGGGCATTGTACGACAGGGTCAGCGCAGCGACCTGTCCCTGCTCCACGGCGAGCAGCGCGATCTGTGCCGACTCCAGGCTCTTGATCACCAGCTGCTTGACAGCCCACTGGCTCAGGGCGCCGAGCAGCGTAGTGAGGATCGTGCGCCCCAGCCCCTTGAGCGCGCGCTCGGCGTCCCAGCTGCCGTAGATCAGCGTATCGGCAAAGCCCGAGATAAACGTGTTGCCCACCGCGTCGAAAGAACGGCCCACGCTGTAGACCGTTTCGCTGAGCAGCGAGAACTGAATCTGCGAACTCTGGTACAACGCGGTCACCCGCTGGTCGAGCGTCTCGAGCTCGGAACGGGCCAGTACCAGCCCTTCGCCGTAGCGCTGAACAGCCGCGGCATCCAAGCCCGCGCCCAGCGCGCCGAGGGTTTCGGCCGCCTTGCCCGCGCTCTGACCCAGCTCTTGGGCCCGGCGTTGGGCCGTGAGCATCAGTGCGTTGATCCGCGAAAGCAGACCGCGCGTACGGTCCTTGGCGAGGATCTCGATCTCGATCTGTTTGGCAATAGTCTGCGCCATGTTCTCACCTATGGTTCGCTCTGGCCCAGTCGGCCTCGGCGGTTATCTGCTGCAGCGTGCACAGCGTCTCGGATATCGCCATCAACGCCTGAGTCGTGCGCGCATCCTGATCGTCGAGGCCGCCGGGTCCGGGCAGCGCCTTGAGGGTGCTGCAGCGGCAGTAGAGGTTCCAGAAATGCAGCAGCTCGGGCTGCCTACGGATTAGCCCCCGCGGGCACTGGGTGAAGATCCCCAGGCCGCGCTGGTTGGCCTCGCGTGGTCCAAAGACCTGGGGCGCGGGCTCAAAGCCGTCGAGGCAGTTGCGCGCGCGCCGCAGTTCCTCGTTGCAACGCTCGCAGTCGTACTCACGCGATCGCGGATCGCAAAGGAAGACCGCGAGCCTGGTCAGTTTTTTCGCAGGCCCTGTTCCAGGGTCGAGACGTCCGATGCGGCCTGCACGATCTCGCGAATCAGCGCGGCCAGATCCTCGGAGCGATAATCGTCCATCAGGCGTTCGAGATCTGCTCCGCTGACAATCGGACTGCCGCCAAAGCGCAGGTTGCGGATCGCGCTTACGCGTTGGATCAGCACGCATCTGACCGGCCGGGTTGGATCGCGTTGCAATCCAGTGGCCGCTACGTTGCCGCGCGTCGGGTCGGGTTGCAGTGCCAGGGCGGCGAAATTCTCGAACTCCGCGTTGGACAGCGGCAGCAGGTCGACCTCCACACGGTCGTGCATGCTCAGTCCGCGGTTGCCGTTGTACTCGGGCACGTAGGTCAACACGTCGCCCACCTTGCGTCCGTTGATTTCCATTTTTTCCTCCTTAAAGAAAAGCGAGGATCAGTTCGTCGTTGCCCTCCGAGCCGCACAGGGCGCGCCCCTCGAGGGTGACCACGATCTCCTCGGCGTCCTCGATTCCGATGTCGACCGGCTTTAGATGTAGCTTGGGCACACAGGCGGCCAGCACCGACCCGGCGCTGACGCCGATTTGCAGCATCACGTCCTCGACGTCCGCACGGCTGAAGGCCGCGCCCCACTGCTCAGCCTGGTCCTGGGTCAGGTACAGCCCGAGTCGCACGTTGACCTCGCGTTTCTCACCGCTGACAAAGCCCTGCGGGATGGCCGTGCCGAACGGGCCGTTGATCGCCTTGCACTTGTTCTCGAGTTCGATCTCAATCTGCGTGGCGTAGAGGTCCAGGCCGCTCGAGGTCGAGTCGGCGTAGCGCAGCTTGCCCAGTAGGCCGCTGGACGGCGACGCGTCGGACAGCGTCGGAGTCGGCGTGTAGGGCTCAACCGCTACGGCCAGTTCGTGGGTGGCAGCCACGCTCCCCTGCACTCCGCGCTCCACGCTCAGCGCCCCGGTATCAAGATCGACCGCCGTGACCTTGAGCACCTCGTCGTCGATCTGGACCCAGCACGGAACGTCCGTGCCGGCGCGGAACTTGTACGGGTGCTCGACGTAGATCGTGGTCCCGTCGGTGGTTCCCACGGTCTGGCTCAACGCGTCAGAGTGTGCGTACGACTTGTCCGCGTATCCGCCCGCGAGCTTGAGTCGCGGCTCGGAGCCGCTGGATACGCTGAGGCTGATCGAATCGACCCAGCATCCCGCCGCCCACTCGCAGAAAAACGAGCCGGCACGCGTGATGGTGAACGAGGAGGTCGGTCGGGTGTTGAGCCGATAGACCAGACTCGCGGCGATGGTCTCGCCTCCGGCCGGGGCTGTGGGCAACGCGGGGCTGATGCACAGCGTGTCGCTGTTTTTGGAGTCCACACGCACGGCCCGCAACGTGGACAGCGGCACCAGCAGCAGGTCGTGCTCGCTGATCTCCGACGCGTCGTCGAGGTCGAACTGCACGGCGCTGGGCGTCGGGCTGGCCAGGATCGCGCTCGCCGCTCAGGGCGTTTAGGGCGGCGTCGGCAGTGGCAAAGCCCGTGACATAGGCCGAGGGCTTGCCGAGCTGGACCCGGCGGCGATCGGCCAGGGCCTTGGCCATGGAGGTCAGCGCCTCGGGGTTGGCCGGGATCGGCACCAGGCTGTACTCGAGCAGCTCGTCCACATGCACCACGCGCACTGCCTCGCGGCCCTGGCCCACGACCTCGACCCGTTCGGGGCGGAAGCCGATGGACACGCCGTTGAGATAGCCGCCCACGTGCAGGTTCCACAACGTGCGCGTGAACCCGCTCTGGTCCTCGCGCACCGCGAACTGGGTGCGGGCCACCACCCGGCCCTGCTCGCGCCGCAGCTCGAGGTTGCGGCCGATGGGCAGCTTGGGCGTGGCCGGATCGGCGTTGTGAAAAAACAACACCACCGGATTGTTGACGAAATTGCGCGCGGCGCGCTCCAGGTCGTCGAAGACCACCACCTCGCCGTCCCGGTCAACGTCCTCGGTGGAGATCACGTGCTCGGTGACGAAGTTATCCGCGTCGACCACCCGCACCCGGCCGCTGGAATAGATCTTGTTTCGCATGGTTCTCAACTGTCCTGTTGGAATGAATGTAGCTTGCTTGTTTTCGTTTGAATACTTGCTTCAGCGTCCTAGTCGGTTCTTCAATCCCGCTGAAAACCTGAGGAAATGGCGGATATACATTGTCACCTTTTAAAAAGAATCCGCAAATGATGATCCCCAGCAGGATCAGGCTGATGCTTATCCGCAGGAAATGCTTAATATGCATATCACTTTTTTCCTACCTGATTTGCGTCACTCTCCATCCCGTGGTTTTGAAGCAATCATACCTACTGTTTTGCGAAAAAACTTAATGATCAGCCATATTATAAAACTGACCACTTGAATTAACACGACGAAGACGAACGCATACCACAGCGAGACCATCAATTTAGCTGGCTCCCCCATCACCGTTTCGATGAAGTACTCGCCCAACACCGGGTGATAAACAGAAAACACCATCAGCCCCAGACAGGCATGATATATAAACATCGCAACGAGATATTTGCTCGGGCTCTTTGCGTAAGCATCCGCTCGCAAATAGAGATAGCACCCCAATACCAAAGCAACGCTTATTTCGAGAAAGAAAAGTCCGAGCGTCCAGTCGATCAGAGAGAAAAAAACGAAAAAGAACAGTATCATCAATCCCGCTGAAAACCTGAGGAAATGTTTAATATACATCTTTTTTAATCGCCTTTCTTAAAAAAAGTCCCCTCGCCAGCCAGGGGTCGTACTGCCTATATCGAACATAACACACTGTTTTCCCTTCCACTCTTTCGCAATAATAACTCTGTACTATGACATAGGCATGCGGGTAAACATTTTTAAAGCCCCCTCTATATAATATGCCTTGCAGTTTTCTACGAGATCAGCCTTTGTCAAGGCTTTATACAGCATGCGTTGGAGTTCCCCTGCTAGATTACCACATCCTGGAACAATCCAAGTTGCACGCGGATATTTTACCACTATACGATTGCTCAGGCTATCTGCGATTGCAAAAGCCCTTTCCATGTCATCCGTTGAGAATGTGGGAGAGAGCTTGTCAATGAGAGGCTGCTCATGCTGCGCCATCGACATATTGCTTTGATACCACTTATCACCCCTCCACCAGTGCTTAGAATCAAAATCAGTGACATTAACCACTTTCACGGTGTTAGCAAGTGACTGCTCAGCCGCCATCTCTCGATGGATCTCGTCGAGCGCCTCGCCGATCGCTTCTTGGATCATTTTGCTCAGGTCAGACATGGAATCCTCCCCAAGCCTTAGTTGGAGCGGCCTTGCGTCGGCTGATCGCTGAGCAGCGTTGCCAGGTCGCTCAGGTCGGGCTCGGCGTGCCAGCCCTGGGGCAGCACGTCGGACTCGTTGAGGCGCTGGGCAATGCGCCGTACGTGGGGGATCACGGTGTTGCGCCAGAACAGCCGCTCCTGGACATCGGCGTTGGCGTAGTTAGCGTACTCGAACAGGCCGACAACCGCCGGCGGCACGCCGAACACCGCGCAGATCTCCTCGCGGTTGAGCTTGCGCTGGGCGATCACTTCGGCGTCGCGGGCGCTGATGCTGATCGTGCGGAAGTCCATGCCGCCCTGGAGCACGGCCACGCGCTGGCGCCCCTTGGGACCGCCATAGAGCCGCTTCCACTCGCCGCGCAGGCGTTCGACCTGCTCGCTGTCCAGGGCGTGGGGCGCGGTCAGGATGCCCGCGGGCACCGCGCCGTGTTGCTGGAACTGCTTGCTGCCCAAAATCGCGTAGCGGTCGGCCTGAACCGAGTCGAACGCCGCGCGTAGCGGCGCCAGGCCGTACCACGGGTCGCTGGGATTGGGCAGCTTGAAGTGCACCACCTCGTCCACGTCAAAGCGTACGGTCACCCCGCGGTTGCGGTAGAGGTAGCCGCTGACGAACTCGGTGGAGTGCGGCACCACGCTCACCCGATCGGGCCGCAACGGCCAGATCTCGCCGGTCTGGCGCTCGATATCCCAGTAGGCGTTGCCCGTGAGCAGCAAATGCAGCACGGTCAGCTCGATCAGTTCGGCCTGGGACATAAAGTCGTTGACCGCCAGGAACGGCCGGGCCACCGGGTCGCTGGGCAGCGCGGTGACCTGTTGTCCCCGCGGCGCCGCGGGCTTGAGGATCTCGATCGGCACCCGGGCGGCGCAACGCGCCACCGCATTGGTGCAGGCGTAGACCCAGACGTGGGCCGCCGAGGTCTCGAGCCCCTGGGCCAAATCGTCGGGACGCGGCCGGCCGTGCTGAACCTCGTAGGGCCAGACCTCGGCCGCGGCTGCGCGGAAATACTTGTCATTAGGGCGTTTCTCAGCCCTGCGGAACAGGTCGCGTATTCTGCCCACTGCAATTGCCTCTCGATTGTTTGGAAAGCTGTCTAACGCGGATTATTCAAAGGGACTCGTCAGTTGCTTTTTCCGATCCTTACCTGCGCTTCCGACGCAAAGCGGTGATGATGATTGCCAGCACGATCAGCCACGAAAGCATCATGTAGGCTGTGACGAGCCTGCTTATCCTATAGGGCATTGGCCCGGAATTATGCAGATTCCTAATATGGCGTGGTTCCAAAACCGTTTCCAAGACGGTCCCGGGCATCAGCAGACCGCTGCCCATTAGGTATATGACAAGCGCTGCCATATACAATCCGAACAACACGATAATCTCGTTTCTCGTGCGGCCGGGAGCATTGATCATCAGGTAACTGAAAAGCACCATCGCTGCCAGGGCAGTTACGATTAAAGCGATTATAGGATGCATGTAGTAGCAATCCGCAACGGTGATAGAAAACAACAGCATGCAATGAATTGCCACGAGCCACTTCATGGATTTCCCGACTGTGCTGTTCCCCATACTGCTACTCGTAATTCCTTAGCAACGTCCGCATCGCACCCTTGACATCGCTGATTCTATATACGTTTCGAATACAACTTAATCGCTATTACCAACACGATCACCCATGAGAAAATCATGTACGATGTGGCGAGCTGGCTGATCAAATAGTGTGTGAAGTCCATGGGCGGATTACTCATTCCCTCAGCACTATGAATCGCCATGGAGGGTTCAAATGAAGTTACGGGCAGTAAAAAGCCGTTGCCTGCCAGACAAATACACTGAGCAACCATGTACAATCCGAATAATAATAGAATTTCGCTTCCACGCCGATTCGGATCGCTGACCATCAGATAGCTGAAAATCACCATTGCCAGAAAGCTTGTCACGCTTAGCGCAATTACAGGATGCAGCAAGTAGCAGTGTACGCCGATGATAATAAATAACAGAATACAATGAACAGCCAGCGGCCATTTCATGGGTTTCACAAGTGCGCTATTATTCATGCAGCAATTTTATTCATCATCACCGCGATCAGCTCGTACATCTCACTATCATCGTTGGAAGCGCTTTTTAATCTATTCTCCCAATTATGAGCCTCTTCTCTTTTTCTTCTTATTAACAAACGTGCTGCGTCTGGGTCGTATTCGTCTAGTTGCTTTTGCATCTCATTTCTATTATGTTCGATTTTCTGAATTCGATTCTTTAATAAACCAATTTCTATAGTAAGGATATTTTCAATATCAAGATATGTTTTATAAGGCCTATCAAGAGGTAACAACAGAAAAAACACCGAAAATGCGCCTAAGGGGATTGCCCACAACAAATGGCCTGCATGCTCTGCTAGTAACGGCACTGCGCGCCCCAAAAGTGGAAGAAAAACAAGCAGAAAAAAAGAAACTCCTTGCCCAATGGCTAAAGCCTTACCAAAGGGTGTGCTAACTAGTTTTTTATAATAAGCCCACCTGCCAGTATTATTATCATCATACAGACTGTGATGTTAACAAAAGAGGCCGTACTTATAAAGCCCAGACTTTGAATAAAGGCATTTCGAAAAATCAGATTAAAATTATCCCAACATGGGGGCGTTGCGCCTGTCCGATCGCGGTTTCCAGGGCGTCGAACAGGTCGTCGTGTTCGCCCTCGGGGAACGCGGTCAGCTCGGCCTCGAGTTCGTGCAGTCGGCCCGCGGCCGGGAAGTAGATCCTGCCGGACTCGAACAGCCCCTGCATCACGTAGGCCCGTGAGACCTTGTCCGTGCGTCTGGGCACGGCCACAACGGGCAAGCCGTTGTTTCGGCAGGTCTCGATCAGAGCCCGCTGGTACGCCACGTCCTCGATGCCGATGGTCAGCGGCCGCCATTTTTGCGCGGCCAGGGCCAACAGCCGCAGCTGTTCGTCAAAGGTCCAGCGCCCCTTGTAGGCCTCGAGCACGTACAGGTCCTGGCCTGTGCGTCCGACCACGGCCAGGGCCGAGTAGTCGGCCTGCTCGGATTGCGAGATCGCCGGGTCAAAGCCGATGTAGATCGCCGGGTCCTGGGGTGGCTCGTGAAAGTAGCGAAACCACTGCTCACGGAAGATCGTGCCGCGCATAAACTGGGTGTCGTTGAGGTATTGCGCGGCAAAGATCGTCGAGCCGACCTGTTGCCTGATCTGTTCCAGCTCCTGGACCGAGAAGCGCTCGGGCCACAATGCGCCGCCATCCTCGAGCAGTGCGCGATGGCTGCCCTGGTTCCAGACCAGGGTGGGGTAGCGCGCCTGGTCGAGCAGCTCCGCGCCGTAGAAATCCTGGTTGTGATAGCGCGTGCCCACCCAGTGGATGTGCCCGCCGGGCTCAAGGGTCGGCAGCAGGGTCATGCCCACCCACTCGCGGAACTTCTTGCGCTGGGTCGCGCTGCGAGTGTTCTCGAAGTCCAGGGCATCGTCCACAAAGATCTGGTCGAAATGGCGCAGCGTTAGCGCGCCGAATACGCCCAATGCAGTGAGGCTCGCCTCCTTGTGGATCTTTTTACGCTTGGTCAGCCACAGTTCGTTGATTATGGAGCGTTCGATTGGATCGCCGAACAGCCCGCAGGGCGTGATCTGCTTTTGCAGCAGCTCGCGCACCGTGCGATAGATCGCCCGGGCCTGATCCTGGGTGTTTGACGCCAGCAATATCCGGCAATCGCGGTCGGCCAGCAGCCTGCGCACGATCTCCGAGATTGTGACCACCGTGGTCTTGGCATGGCCGCGCGGCGCGAGGATCAGTGTCAGCCGATTGTTTGCGACCAGCTCGAGCCATTGGCAGTGAAACGGCCGGAACTCGTGCTCCGGATAGAGAAATCGCAGAAATTCGGCCGGGTTTGCCAGCAGCCGCTGGGCGATCTGCGATTTAGTGCCGCTGATAGTACGGGTCGGGTCCGAGGGTGACTTCGATGACTTGGTCGCTTTGCTCGTTTTCGCTTTGCTTGCTGTCATGCTTCACGTGCCCGGCCCACTGGTTGGGGTAGCGGCGCTTGAGATAGTCGAGCGCCATGCGCGCGTCGCCCTCCATGATCTTGTCGATCACCATCTGCTCGATGTTGGCGCGGGACGCTGACTGCGCCAGCTCGACCTCGCGGCGAAATGCGGGGTCGGCGTTTTTGTATTTTTGATACTCCTCAAAGGGGATCGCAGCCTTGCCGCAGGCCCCCTCCTCGGTCAGGCCGTGCCTGAGGTGGTCGAGAATCCGGCTGCACACGGTCTTGGCGATCGACGGCTGATCAGCCTTGATTGTCGCTTGTGCCATCGGATCACCCTCCCACGTGGTACACGCAGCTTCCCTGGAGCACCACGTAGACCACGCGGCGGTCCGTGCCGTAGGAATGCATACTGGAGTTGATGGTGGTCAACGTGGCCGAGCCGCCACGCCGCACATCGGCCGTCAGCGCGCTGCGCAGGTCCTGCTCCAGGTCAAGGGCCGCGGTCGAGGGCGAGTTTTCGACCTTGATGCAGGCGGTCACCAGCCAGGCGAGTTGGATCCGCGAGTTGGCCCCCACCTGGCTGTCGATGGACTGTCCGTTGGTGATCACGTTGGCGCAGGGGGCCTTGGTGGCCATCTCCCCGGGGTCGGGCCAATGTAGAAACGTCTCGCCGATCGTATAGTGGTAGCCGTTGGCTTCGGTGACCGTTGCCACAGCCGTCTGCAACGACTCATAGATCAACCTGGGAGTTGAACTGCTCATGCTATATCCTGTGAATTCGGGTTCAGCCGCGATGTATTAGAAATAGTTCTTTTATAGACTATTCCTGGATTTAGCGGCGTTTGTCGTTTATCAGTTAATAAATTCTTTGAGCTTCACAATTGCCTGATGCCAAAACATATATATTCTACTGCGTTTTACGATCTCATAAAGCACGACCGTATTTCCTCCAATGGCCAACACGTGATTCCCATCATCGAAGATCTCCAGCGAGAAAAAGTCAGGATGCTGAACCTCGATGCATTTATATTCTCCGCCGCTATCAGGGTAAATATCAAGATAGCGATCATTATAATATTGCTCTAAAAAGCGCTCTGCGTTTATCGGGCTGGGAAATAGATTGCGCGGAAAAGAATTGCACCGATGCGTCAGCCCGTATGCAGCTCGCTCGCCCAGAAAATCATCCCTCCACATCGCCCTATATAATGGGGCTCTTTCCTTTTGTCCAGAGGAGATATCGAGTATCTCCCCTCCTGCTAAAGGATATTTCAATTCGTAGTCTCGGTAATAAACCTTGCCCGGTATTTCATACAGACAGAAAACCGTAGGGATTTTCCTAGTTATTACAGCATCATCAGCTATCCGCCAAAGAGCAACATTAAAACGGCCGTATATCACCAACACAGCCTCGCTTGTCGCCACCACCTCTATCATCAGGTTCGGTTCTTCCGACATCATCTTTGCCAGCGCAATGCTCAGCCCGACCAGCGGCTTTTTGGATTCCGGCCGTGCTATTGGCATCAGATATACGGTATTACCTAAAATTACGATTAAATTATCTTCATCATACCAATCTACGTCTGCATCACTGATTGCCAATCTGTTTTCTATGCCGTCTTTGTTAAAAAACAGAATTTCATCCTTGCACCGGTAAAGCACTCTTTGCCTTGAAGGGCTGATGTTAAAGTCCGATGGTATGCTATACTTACAGTCTTCAGGCAGTATTTCAGATATACGCTGCAGGCGATTGTTGACAATGCCAAATATAGTGAAATGCTTTGCTCTTCCTATGACACACCATCCTTCATCAGTGCATTGAGAACGGAACACCTTGCGATCAAGCTCGACCGAATCCAATATTTCTAATTGCACCCGGCTTTGCAAAAAAAATATTATTATGGGTGTAACAACTATTGCTATTATGGCTACTGTTAAAACATGAAGCTTCTTGCTTTTCATTCTTGTTCCATTATTACAATAATGGTTTTATCCTAATACTCCTCACCCGCCAAGATCTTATTGAGCTCAGATGTATATATATCATCTACAATACTAAAACTGGAAGGCAATGTCCAATGATATTTTTTAAGCAACTCAATTATTATATGCTCCACCCCGGTACGCTTTATAATTTTTAGGAGTATTGATATAGAATACATCTCAACTATTCTCAGCGCAAGATAATCATACGTTCGGTCATCACAAAAGTCCTCTGCTGCTATTAGCTCGCGACACTGATTTTCTATACTTTTATTCGTGTCATAGCAATCTTGCTTGGCATTATCATCTTCAAATTTGTCACACAAATCAGCAAACTCGAAATCCAGTGGATCAGACTCCTCCTTTAACGTTTATATTAGGCGGGCCAGTTCTTCATCCTCTATGGAGGTCCTAACGACCATCTGGATTATCCATTCCACGTTCATGCTATCACCGTTTCAGTTGTGCTGGTTCCTAATTACAGACAGAAACGTCTCGCCGATCGTATAGTGGTAGCCGTTGGCTTCGGTGACCGTTGCCACAGCCGCCTGCAACGACTCATAGATCAAGCGCGGGACCGAACTGTCCATAATTGCCTCTGAGTTGTCGGCTGTAATGACTATTCTCGAGAGAAGGGGGACAGGAAGTCAGCGACAGGCTGGGAACCTTGCCGCCTTTAGAGCATTGTTCATTGTAGCTCAATACTAGCAGTTTCGCGTATGGCTGTCAAGTATTCTTTTACTTGATGGGGAGAATATACTTGCCGTTGCTTCATTGTTGTATTATCAGCAGCTTGATCATCTTATTCTGCTTCATTGTCGTTACTTTATTTGTCTGCTCGGGCCGATTCTTCGTGGTTCCATCAATTGATCATCTGGATGGACTTTGTAAATTACTCAACCGCTGCAAGGCCTTGGAGGAATGTCATGCTCACCCATTCCCAGCACACGGTCAGCAGATTGGATCGCTCAAAGCGGCACAGGTCGACTCGACGCTCTCCGACGAACAGCATGCCGTGGCCGTTGTTGACCACCGCGGAATCTAAGGCTTGCGGGAGTTCAACATTCCGAATGCAATACCGGCTATCCCTGGTAAAGATATTAAATACCACGCGATATCCCTGCACTCCAAACAACCAAGATGGCATATCAAGACCATAGATGGCCTCTTCGCCGAGGAATTTCGCGTGCCAGGCTCTCCAAAATTGATGCGGCATGCTTTGCTGGTCCCAAGTCCTCCAATCCATCAACGCGGTACGGAATACAGGGCCAATCACCCACAGCACCTCGTCCTTACGAACGCCAAAGGGCGGCTCATTCAGGCAGACACGATCAGGGAATTCCCTTACAAGCAGCGTATGATTGTCCAAATCCCAGAGCGCCGCCGCGTCAAAACCGCGCAATGCGACAACAGCGCCGTCCTCTACCCTTACGTCCTGGCAGCGGCCGGGATCGACGGCAAACATCTTCGGCAATACTGCATTCAATTCCTCGAAGGGGATACGATTGTCCGGATCCGGCAATGAAACTAGATAAGCCTGGCCGTCGATCATGGCCACTAAGCTCTGATCATCGTACCAATCGGCCGCAGCGTGTTCCCAGGGGAGGGTCTGCTCAATGCCCGATTCATTGAAAATCACGATCTTATTTTGGAAGCAATACAGGTATCGATCCAGCGAAGGGCTGGCCCTCAACGGAAAAAGAACACTCATACGATCACCGTCATGATCGATGAAGCGGGGCGGTGCGATGCGTTCGCCGTCAACCTCTATTATCACGAACTTCTCGTACGCGGTTAGAACACAGCGGTTGTTGGAGAAACATTGAATCGAATATGGTTCATAATCCAGATCAATTGAATCCACCACGCGCAGGCGATACCCGTAATCGATCGTGCCCAGGCAGATGATAATCCCGGCAATCGCAATCGATATGATCAGCGTGTACAGGATGGCCTTTTTCATTTTCCACTATTTATTATGCCAAAGGTTTCTGGATTGAATGCCGCCTGCTCTTTAAGAATAATTCTAATGTCCATTTTGGACATCGACTCCACTATACTTAAGCTTGGGGGAATTAGCCAATGTAGTTTATTTCTTGTAATATATTCTAGAATGGCAGCAACCACTTTCAGGGCCTTACGCTCTGCCAATATAGACAACCATGGCAAAAATTCCAGCGCCTTCAACCCGATATATTGCGGCAGCTCGTTAAAACACATAGCGTTCGCTTGCGATAACCATAGACATGGATTATATGGCGTTAGTCGCACTTCATAATTTGTCATACCGCCCCCAAAGACTGCTTCCCAACATTCCGCTCGTTGCGTTTCATCGTCAAAGAATTCATCGCACCAGTGATCGGCCTCCTCATTACCACCCTGATAGTAATCAAGGCATCGCGCTTCAAGATCATATATCTCGACACACTTTTGCGCATAAATTCAACCCAATGGATCAGCTACTTTCCGAAGGAATTGAATCAATGCTTTTTATTCTGCATCGCTTGATGAGTTTACCACGACATATTGCATGATACTATGTGGATTCATGTCAATACCCTCTTCGCGTTGATGAATGTATTTACGATCGTTGTGGTGATCATTTAAACCGAAACAAAAACGGCCGCCCGGGGGCGGCCGTTGGTCTATGCTCGATTGTAACCCGATATGAGCAGGGCAACGCATGGTCTGTCAAGCGTTATTTGACAGCCGTGCCCGTGCGCCTGCTACGGGAAGCAGGGGTCGATGCAGTCTCCGAGGTCATCAAAGCACGCTTTGACCTCGGTCACGCCCGGCAGGGCGCTCACCACGCAATCGTCGAAATCGCCGTAACAGGCGTCCATGCAGGTCCAGTTCGTGCCGCACTCGGTGGCCATGCACTCGAAATAGGTGTTGTTGCAGCCCAGTACGCAGTCATACTCAAGGGGCGATTCGCAGGTGTTGGCGATGCAAGTGAGGTTTGCCGCGCGGCAGCTTGCCGGATCCACGCAGTTGGCGTAGGTCGTGGCGCAGCCGCCGATGATGTCGAGCAGATCTTCGATGTTGGTCAGGCCGTTGACGATGCACTCGAGGTAGTCGATGGTGCACTCAAGGTCCTCTTGGCACCATTTGGGATAATCGTCGTCATCATCATCGATGTCGTCATCATCGTCGTCGACATCATCGTCATCATCGTCGGTGTCGTCGTCATCATCATCGTCGGATCTTCCCCGGCCATCATCGTCGTCGTCGTCGCCGGAGCTGCAGGCAACGATCATGGTCGAGAGTGTAAGCGCCAGCAGCGCGACCAAGATCAGCAAGAGGGTCTTGTTTTTCATCGTTGTCTCCTTCCGGTGGCAATATGTATATCAATACTCTAGTTGCGAACAGCGTCCGCGGCAACGGCATTGCGCCGCAATGCATTATCAGTTGTTATCCAGCCCCAGCAGGCGCGCCGCGTTTTCGTACATCACCTTGCGCCGCAGTTGATCGTCGCCCTCGCAGGCGATCACTGTCTTGGCCAGGCCGAAAGCCTGGTGGTAGAACGGCCAGTCCGTGCCGAAGACGATCCGCTCGTGGTCGGCGCGCTCAAAGATCTTGCGCATGCCGATCGCTCCCTGGCACGAGACATCGAGCACCACGTTGGGATAGCGCAGCGCTAGGTCGATCGCCTCGTCGGTCTGCGTGGCGCCGGAGTGGCCCAGGTAAAACGTCACGGTGGGGAATTCGGCGATCGGCTGCTCGTAGAGCTTGACCTGGGTAAAGCGACGTAGCTTCTCAGGCTCGATCCCGGCCGGACCGCAGTGGTAGAGCACGGGCAGGTTGTTGGCCGCGCAACGTTCGTAGAGCTTCATCATGCGCTTGCCCTGAGGATAGAAGCCTTGAGTCGAGGGGTGGACCTTGATGCCCTTGACGCCCATCTTGGCCAACTTGTCGATCCGCTTGGCCGCGCCGGGCGCGTAGGGGTGGGCCGATCCGAAGGTAATCAGCCCGGGGTGGCGTTTGGAGACCTCGAGGTAGATTTCGGAGTTGTGCGAGATCAACGGCAGCTCAATGGCGTGCATCACGCAATGACTGATCTGCAGATCCTTCATTGCCCGCAACAGGTTGGCCGCAGTATGGGTGAGGCGCGCTCCGGGCTTGCGCAGGCAGCCCCAGATCAAGTCATAGTTCATCCGCTCCAGTGAGGGCTTGTCAAAGCTCAGGTTGCCGTAGATCTCCATGTCGATCGGCAGCCCTCTGGTCGGCAGGTAGTTCTCGACCTCGTCGGTCAGCTGTTCCATGTCGATCGATGGCGGTGCAAGGAACTGCAAAGCCAAATGGGTGTGCATGTCGATCACCGGGCCCATGGCCGGATCGAACTTCAGCCGACCATCCTCGATCTCGAAGTAGGGCAGCTGCGCTAGTGCGAAATGGTCGTCGAATTTCTTGGTGTCCATCACGAAGACCTCAACAGGGGTTGTTGCCAAAGAAGCTGAAATTAAAAAGGGGGCGCATAGCGCCCCCTTGTATACACATCACAATGCAAATCCGCGCCAGGCGGCGGATAGATCAACCGAGAATCGTGTCCAGATCCTGATCGCAGCCGCAGCCACCCATGTACTGGTCCTCGACCACGGGCTTGTCGTCGTCGCCCTCGTCATCGTCCAAGTCGTCGTCGTCCAGGTCGTCGTCGTCCAAATCATCGTCGTCATCGTCGTCATCATCATCGTCGTCATCGTCGTCGTCGTCGTCATCGTCGTCGTCGTCGTCGAGGTCGTCGTCATCGTCGACGAGGTCGTCGTCATCGTCGACGAGATCCAGATAATAGTCGTCTGCGTCGACCCAATCGGCCTGCGCTGGCGAGCTAAAGAGAGTCAGGACCAGGGCGGCGCCGACCAATGCTGCAAATACGATGGCGAAAACGGCCATCCCTATATTCTTCATTTGTCTTCTCCCAGTAAGGTCTGAGCGAGCCTAGGGAAGAATTTTTACCATCATCCACGATCTTGGGCAACCCCTGGCGTTCACAATATTACATGATTTTTATTCTGTATTACTCGCTTGGCTCGCTTTGGCCCCAGGGCGATCCGGGCACGAACGATGATCGATCGCTCGGCGCGTGCTACACTCGCAAGCTCGTTCAAGCCCGAAATGAGGATCGTTTGTGGAACAACAGTCAGTAGGCCGCAGAATCGGCGATTTTTTAAGGTTCCTGTGTGTAAGCACCGCCGCGGCTATCACCCTGGTCATCTGGGGCACCCCTTGGAACGTCACCCCTTTTCTGCTGCGCAAGGTCTACTACCGCTACACGGTATCCTGGTTCCGCGCGCTGTTGTTTTTCGCCCGGGCCAAGGTCGAGGCCCAGATCGATCCCAAGCTCGACCTTGAGCAGCCGTACGTGGTGGTGAGCAATCACCTGTCGCACTACGATATTCCGGCCACAGCAGCGGCCATGCCGATGCGGCTGTACTTCGTGGCCAAACGCTCGCTGTTCTTCGTGCCGATTCTCGCCAGCGGACTGCGCAGGCTGCAAATGATCTGTATCGACCGCCGCTCCACAAAGCGGGCCTACTGTAGTTTGGATCAAGCCGTGCAACAGATCGCTCAGGGCTGCACGGTGCTGCTCTACCCCGAGGGCGGCATCGGCCGCCGACCGCATCTGCGCAGCTTTGGCAAAGGCGCGTTCAACCTGGCGGTGCAGGCCCAGGTGCCGCTGCTGCCGGTCGTGGTCTCCGGCAGCTTTGATGTGTTCGACCTGCGGCGGGCCAGCTCGCATCCGGGCATAATCCGTGTCAAGGCGCTCGATCCGGTGCCTACTGCGGGTTTGACGCGCGAGGATGTTCCTCGGTTGGTCGAGCAGGTGCGGCAAATGATGATCGAGGCCGGCGCGGTTCCAGAGGATTGATTCTTATCTAATCCGTATCAGCCGACCAGCAGCCCTTCGAGGGCCTGCCAGTGGACCTGTTCGCTGAAGCGCTCGCGCACCGTGCGCCTGCCCGCGCGCCCGAGTTCCGTAGCGTACTGCGGATCGTCCATCAGGCGTTTAATCATCCGGGCCCAGTGCTCTGCGTCGCCGGGTGCGGCCAGCAGCCCGTTTTGCTCGTGCTCGACCAGCTCGGGCAGGCTGCCGATCTCGCTGGCGATCACCGGCGCGCCGTGGGCCATGGCCTCGAACACCACGTTGGGCGCGTTTTCGTACCACAGCGAGGGGACCAGCACGGCCAGCGCCTTGCGATAGAGCTTGCTCAGCGCCGGATAGTCCAGGAACCCCATATAGCGCACATCTTTGGCACCGGACAGGCTTTGCGAGAGCTCGGCTCCGGCCACCAGCAGCGGCGGCGGATCGTCGATGAGCTTCAGCGCCCGCCGCACAACGTCGAGCCCTTTGTGCTCGAGTAGGTTGCCCACGAACAACAGGTGCTCGGGCCGCGGACGCCTGGTCGTAGACACGGTCGGCGCCAGGGGCGGCAAATAGGCCAGCTTTTGGGGGTCGATACCGAACGCCGCGTGGCGCTCGAGCGTGAAGCGGCTGGGAAACGCCAAGGTGCGCACGTGCTCGAGCACTCCCGCTACGCGCTGGGTGTGCATCGCCGCGACCTTGAGTATGCTCAGGGCGGCCGAGCCCTTGACGCAACGGTGGCGCACCGCGTGCTGCAGGGAATAGACGCATAGCTCGCAAGGACGGCCCTGGCGCAGCATGTCGTAGCGCGGACAGACCAGGCCCAAATCGCTCAGCCGCCAGACCACGGGCACGCCGCAGCTGTGGGCCGCCAGCACCAGCTCGGGGTAGAGCCAGTTACCTAGAGCCAGGGCGTATACCACATCGATGTGTTGGGAGCCGATAGCATGCTGTGCCGCCCGACGGATGCGTGGGGAGTAGATTGTCTGGGCCGCAATCCGCGCACGCTGCAACGGCCCGACCTCGATCTGCTTGTAGTAGACCGCATCGCCGCCCTGGGGCGGATCGGGAAACAGAGAACTGTATTCACTGGGCTCGTTGCGTGCGTAGGCCAGGGCGAACGGCACCACCTGGTGACCGCGGTCGCGCAGCAGGTCCATCGCGCGAAACATATAGCGCTCGGGACCGCCTGAGACGAAATGGCGATGTCCGGCGACCAGCACGCGCACGGTAGCTTCCTCAGTCCTCGTCCGGCCGATCGCCGTACGATGCGTGTTGGGCGCGCGCCGGGTCGTAGGAGACCGGCCCCTTGCGCGCGGAGAGGAACACCCCGTAGTAGCGGCCCCTGCGGAACCAGAACGACGGAGTCGCGGCCCTGCGTGCGTCGTAGGCGATCAGCGGTCCGTTGACCGTGTGCGCGACCCGCCTGCGTGTCTCCAGCAACGTCTCGCGGCGTGCGGTTGGTCCGAGGCGCGCCAGCCGGTAGAGCAGACCGCGCGCCAGGTTGGCGAACCACGCCAGCCGGATTAATCCGCCGCGCACCCGGCGTTCCTGGATCGCGAAACCGGCAGCGCCGAGCAGTCGGCGTAAGGTGCGTGGCGAGTGAATCCGCGGATGGTGTTCGGGGATGTCGTTGTAGTAGGGCACGGAGACCACCAGCACGCCGTCGTCGCTCAGCGCCTCACGCACCAGGCGTAGCGCGCCCAGGTCGTCCAGCAGGTGCTCGAGCACCTCGGCCAGCACTACCGCTCCCAAACTGCCGGGTCGAAACGGCAGGCCCGCGGTCAGGTCGAGCCGTAGGGCGCCTTGCATGTGCCCGGGGAGCACCAGGTCAGCGGCGATCACCCGCCGACCGCGCTGTGCCAGCTCGAACACGTCGCGGCCCCACGAGCAGCCCGCGACCAACACCGGATCGTGCTCGCCCACCAGCTGGGCCACCATCCGCGCAGCGAACTGCTCACGCAGGTCCAGCCGCCGCAGCTCGATCTCTTGGGGAATTCGATCTTTGGGCGCTGTGCTCATCTACCCATTATAGCGACCAAGCCCGCATAATGAATATTGCGGGCTAAGGTAGTTGACAGAGCAGGCCCTTGAGGTAGTCGCCCTCGGGGCAGAATAGGCTGGTCGGATGGTCCGGCCCGGCGAAAAGCCGCGAGACGATGCGCAGTTTCGCCGGCGCGTCCAGGGCCGCGCCGAACACGATTTTTTGGAACAGGTCGCTATTCACGTGGCCCGAGCAGGAGAAGGTCGCCAGGACCCCGCCGGGGTCGAGGCGGCGCATCGATTTAAGGTTGATCTCCTTATAGCCGCGGGCCGCGTCCTTGACCTGGGCTTTACCGCGGGCGAACGCCGGTGGATCGAGCACTACCATGTCGAAGCGGTCCGACCCGGAGGAGAGGAAGTCGAAGACGTTGGCGCAGACTACCTCGGCCCGTGACTCGTCATGATCTCCGAGCCGCAGATTGCGGCGGATAGCATCGCAGATGTCCTTGCTCGACTCGACAAACGTCACGCTCGTCGCGCCGCCTGCAAGCGCATTGAGGCCGAACCCGCCGCCGTAGGCAAAGGCGTCGAGCACCCGGCGTCCAGCGGCCAGCTCGCGCATCAGCCGGCGGTTGGGACGTTGGTCGCAGTAATGCCCGGTCTTGTGCCCTTTGAGCAGATCGATCGCCAGCGGCAGATCGTTCTCGCGGATCGTCACCGGCTCATCCGGCGCCTGGCCATGGAGCACCTCGGTCTTGCCCGACAGGCCCTCGCTCCTCGCGAACTGAGTGTCCGAGCGCAGCAGTACGCCGCGTAAATCCAGCTGTCGGACCAGCGCCCGGGCCACGGTGTGACGGAAACGGTAGGCGCCGATGGCGTGCGCCTGACACACGGCATAGTCGTTGAATCGGTCGACCACCAGCCCGGGCAGGCCGTCCCCCTCGGAGTTGATCAGCCGGTAGCTGTCCGAATCGCGGCCGACCAAGCCGCTCCGGGCTTTGAGGGCTTGCTCGACCCGTTGCACGATGAACTCGTCGTTTAGCGGCTCGTCGTCAAAGGTGAAGATTCGGACCTGAATCTGGCTGTTGGGGTTGAACGTGCCGCGACCGACGAATCCGCCATCGGCAAACACTACGTCGACCACCGCGCCGGGCTCGAGATCCGCGGGCGCGCGTTTGATCGCTCCACTGAAAACCCAGGGGTGGCGGCGTTTGACGCTACGGTCACGATCGGGCTTTAAAACTACCTGCGGATTGGTCATCGTTTACCGTTACTTTCTCTTTGAAATCAGTAAGATTCTAGGCCGTCTCGCTACGAGGACCGTCAGAATTTTGCGCAGCCCCGGTCCGTATAGCACCGCGCCAATCGGCCGTCAAGCAACGCGTTTCAGTGTTCGACCGTTCGCGCTATAGCAAAGACTCCCACTGCAGAGGCGTTGGCCTTGCGTAGCGCTCGGGAGCAGGCGTCGGCAGTGGCGCCGGTGGTGATCAGATCGTCGATCAACAACACCGCCCGCCCGCGGACCATTGGACGATCCGCAACGAACGCGCCTCGTACGTTGCTCCAGCGCTTGACCGCTTTAAGGGTGCTCTGGGGCGGCCCCTGCTTGACGCGGGACAGCAGCCGCGGTTCGTAGGGCATCCCCCAACGTTGGGCGAGCCTGGATGCGATCATTGCGCCGGGGTTGGCCATCCGGCGGCGCAGCCGCTCGGTGGTCATCGGCACGCAAGTCGCCACGTCGTAGTCCGCCAGGTTCAGCGCGCCCGTGGGACGCTGAATCAACTCGACCAGGGCGCGCACCGTGGCGTAACGTTGCTCGAACTTCACCGCCTGGATCATCTCGGTCATCACGCCGCTATAGACAAAGGCCGCCCGCGCCACGTCGAACTGCACCCGGTGTTCCAGGCAGCTCGAGCAGGTGTGTTCCGAGCCCTGGGCCGAGACAAACGGCTTGCCGCAACGCTGGCAAAGCACTCCCTGCACGGGCTCGAGATCGGCACGGCAGGTCGCGCACAGCACGTCCTCCTCGGCCAGCAGCGTTCTGCAGCCGTGGCAGACCGGAGGAAGGATCGTCTGCAACAGCGCGCGGCCTAGCCCGACGATCTGTTGCGGCAATTGATTGACCATCAGGGCTGATCCGATTGCACGGGTTGCCAGACGCAACGCACGCCGTTGTGGTCATTGGCAACGTAAAGGTAATTACCGTCGATCACGTCGAGCCGGGCGGTGTCGGCCAGAGTCATCCAGCTTCCGCCGCGCAGCTCGCCCATGTCCACCGGGTCCAGGGGATTGCGCTGGCGGCCGCTGTTGTCGACCCACTCGTAGGCGTTGCCTGCCTGCTGTAGTGTTCCGAATGGTCCTGCTCCAGAGGTGAAACCGTCCACCGGCGCCAGCCAGGGGTAGCCATCGGCGTCGCCCCAGACGTTGGCCCGCGAGGCCTCCCACAGGTTGCCCCACGGATAGAGCCGCGAGTCGTTGCCGCGCGCCGCGATCTCCCACTGATCGCCGCTGGGCAGCCGGCCGCCCAGGGACCGGCAAATTTGGTCGGCCCCGTACCAGGTAATGCAGGTCGCGGGCATCCGCTCACATCCGGCCAGCGGGAGGTAGCGTCCGTTGCGGCGGACCACCTTGATCGCGCCGTGGCGCAGGTCGACCAGCTTGTCGACCGGCTCCCCATGCAGTTCGTTGAGCACCGCGGCGAGCTGTGCGTTGGTCACCTCGTACTTGCCGATCTCGAACGCCTCGACCGCGACCGCCCGTCCGGGGGCGTCGCCCGACGCGCCGACGCGATAGGTTCCGGCGGGCACGAGGACTTTATCCTCGGCAGGGACATCGAGGTTGCCCGGAGTGCCCAACCAGCGCTCGGGATCTTCGTTAAAGCGGTTGACCAGCAGCGAGCGGCCGTCGTAGGAGCGGGATACGCTCCACATCCCCGGCGGGCCGCCCTTAAGCGCCTCACCTTCGATAGACGAGTCGGGCAACAGCGCGCTACGGTACTCGACTATCGGCCGCTGCAGGCGGACCTCGCGCTGGGTGAACACGGCAAATGGCGCGATCCCCTCCAGCAGGCCCTCGACATCGGGGTACCAGTGCGGATCGATCAGCGCCGGGCGGTGTCGACTCAGCACAGCCCAGATTTCGAGGTAGGCCGCGCCGCGGCGGAACATCGGCATGGCCGCGCCCATCTTCACCGCCTCGGGAGGAATTACACGCACCGGCGGTCCGGGCTGCACGGCGGCCGCGGGGCCCAACGCACGCTCGCCCCACGGGGTGCTCAGCGGCCAGCAGCAGCGCAGGCCGTTGTGCTCGTTGGCCGCGGTGATTTTATTGTTGTCCTGGCGGTCGCTGCGCGCGGACTGGGCCAGAGTGTTCCAGCCTCCACCCCGCAGGTTGGCCGCCGGCACCTTGCCTTGCGGGCTGTCGCTTGGGGCGCGGTCGATCCACTCGAAGACGTTGCCCGCCTGGTGCAGCGTGCCAAATCGACCTGCACCCCGGGGCATCGAGTCGGCCGGGGCCAGCCAGTTGTAGCCATCCTCAGCCTCGTAGAGGTTGACCCGCGCCGGGTCGAAATCGTCGCCCCATGGGTAGGGCCGGTCGCTGACCCCCCGGGCGGCGAGCTCCCACTCGCGGTCGCTGGGCAGCTTGCCGTGGGCAGCCATACAAAATGCATCCGCCCCGGCCCAGCCCACGGCTGTGACCGGATAATCCTCGCACCCGCGTAGCGGCAGATAGCGGCTCTGATACAGCACGATCTTGGCCGAGGGGTGATACAGATCGTAGTACTGCTCAACAAGCGCCGGATCGCTCAGAGAATTGAGAAACGCCGCGTATTGAGCGTTGGTCACCTCGATCCGTCCGATCCGGTACAGCGGCGCGTCCGCCCGGCGCAGCACCGAGCTGTAGCGTTCGAGCTGTTTGAACTTGGCGCCGCCGCTGTCGAACAGCCGACCGACGCTGATCAAAATCCGATCGCGCTGATCGATCTCCAGTTCGCCGGGCTCGCCCAGCCAGGCCTGGGGGTCGTCGGCAAACGAGTTGAGCAGCAGCGCCCGGCCCGAGGTATCGTAGACCATGCGCCACATCCCCTGCGGGCATCCCAGCAGCGTCGCGCTCTCGGTGCTGCGGGAGTGAATCAGCGCGGCGCGGTATTCGATGACCGGCCGGTCCAGCCGCATCTGCGGCCGCGAGAATAGGGCGAAACGCTCGACCTCGGGCCAGTCCGCGGCCAGCGGTTCGTACCACTCGGGCGCGACCAGCACCTTGCCCAGGGGCAACGAGCGCGCATTGAGCGCGGTGTACCCCGCCGCGCGTTTGGTGATGAAAATCGCGTAACAGATGGCGCGCTGCTCGGGCGTAGCCGGCGGAGTGTCATCCACCGGCTCGGGCTCGCAGGAGCATCCCGAGCCCAGCAACAGCAGGCAGCACAGCAGCGAGGTCAACAGCCCGGCACGTAACGAGATCACCAGGCGCACCGGAATCCGTTGTGCTGGTTGGCGGCGTCGAAGCGGTTGTTGTCCACAGCGTCTGAGCGCGATGTGAAGTCCATGGTGTCCCAGGCCCCGCCGCGTAAATCACAGCCAATCACCGGCCCGTTGGCCGGTGGCCGGTCGGGATGCGCTACCCACTCGTAAACGTTGCCCGCCTGGTGCAGGGTGCCTAGCGCACTCGCCCCCTGGGGCATCGAGTCAGCCGGGGCCAGCCAGTCGTAGCCATCTTCGTCGCCGTAGATGTTGGTGCGCTGCCGTTCGAAGCTATCGCCCCAAGGGTAGAGTCGGCGTTCGTACCCGCGGGCGGCCAGCTCCCACTGAACGTTTGTGGGCAGGGCGCCGCCGGCCGCACGGCAGAAAGCGTCCGCCCCGTGCCAGGTCACGCAGGTTACCGGATAGTCCTCGCAGCCCAGCAGTACGCGATACTGTTCGCCCTCAAACACTATCTTAGCCGCCGGGTTGTTCAGGTCGTAGAGCTTGTCGATTTGCCGCGCCTCTGTAAGCTGATTGAGAAATGCGGCGAACTGACCATTGGTTGTTTCGAGCCGGCCGATCTGGAACGGTTCGAGCTCCACGGGCATTGCGATGTAGGTGGTCAGCCCTCCGAGCTGGTCCAGGTCCTTGGAGCCGCCGGCCGTGAACGTGCCGCCGGGAATCGGCAGCCGATCGGATTGTGGCGTGACCATACTCCCCTGGGAGGCCAACCAGCGGAAGCGATTCTTGCCGTAATGGTTGGTCAGCAGCACGTAGCCCTCGCCCGCGTCCTGGGCGGTCCACATGCCCGATGGACAGCCCAGCAGCGAGTCCGCATCCACACCGGGACGCAGCAGCGCGTGCTTATAGTCGATTACCGGCCGCGGCAGGCCATCGCCCGGCTCGGAGAATAATGCAAATCGTACAAAGTCGTGATGCTCGCCCAGACGCTGGATCAGCTCGGGGTGGATCAGCAGCGGGCCCGTGGCCACGGCGCGCTCGATTGAGGCGGCAAGCAGCGGATCGAGGGTCTGATATTGAGAGCGATCTTTCCCGCAGGCGAAGCAAAGCATCAGCGCCGCGAAGACGATCAGGGTTAAAGCGAGGCGGGATCGTTTCATCGGCCTGTCATTCTAACCGAACGAGGCCCGCGATCCGAGAAGGCTGCGCGGCGTAACCCTCAGCCCAGGCTTGCGCTCATCCGCGCGATGAACTGCTCAGCGGCCTGGGGGTCCTCCTCGGCCATGATCCGCAGCACTTCGGAGCGGTTGCCGCGCTTGATCGTGCTGTAAGTTGCCATGTTGGCCAAGCCGAGCTTGGTTCCCAGCTCGATCGCCTTAGGCAACAGCTCGTCCGGAGGATGTGTCTGGTCGACGAACCCCATCTGCTTGGCCTGCTCTGCTGTGAAGCGGCCGCCGGTGTAGGCCATCTCGCGGAAGCATTTCTCGCCGGCGGCGTCCTTGAGGATCGCGGTCATTCCCGGCCAGAACGGAATATCGATCTGGACCTCGGGTAGGCGCACGAACCCGCGCTCGGAGTTCATCAGCCTGTAGTCCATGCACGCGGCCAAAATCGCGCCCGCGGCCACGGTGTGCCCGTTGAGCGCGGCGATCAGCGGCTTGGGATAGCCGGTGCACACGGCCAGCATCTTGCCTAACAGCCCGAGGAACTCGCGCAGCAGGTCGATGTCTTTATTGGCCGTGGCGATTATCCAATCGAGGTACAGCCCCGTGGAGAAGATCTTGGGGTTGTTCGAGGTGATGACCACCGCGGTCACGCCCTCGTCAGCCTCGAACGCGGCCAAGGCCTCGAGAAACTCCATGATGAACGGGGTATTGAAACGGTTCTGCTCCTCGTGGTGCCAGGTGATGACCCCCACCGGTCCCTGCTTTTCAGTGCTCATCAACTCCATCGGCGTCCCCCGTTGTTGTTCAATGCGGCCGGGCTGTGACAGGATTTATAAACCACCCTCGGACGCGAAGCAAACCCGGCCCACGGCTCTGTTGTGCGGGCTCTTGACTGAGGAATACTATTTAGCTATATAGCTAAATAGCAAAAAAGAACGCAAGGCGGAAAATATGTCGGAACACAGAATCTATGAACAGCGCGCGCAGGTTTTCAAGGCTCTGGCGCATCCCAGTCGGCTGATGATCGTCGATGCGCTGCAGGACGGCCCCAAGCCCGTGGCCGAGCTGGTGCGCCTGATCGGCGCGGAGTACCCCACGGCCAGCCGCCACATCGCAGTACTGCGCGAGGCCGGGATCGTGGTCGAGGACCGCAAACAGGGCAACATGGTTTTCTATCGTTTGCAGGTGACGTGCATTGCGGGCTTCTTCTCCTGCGTACACAAAGTGATCGAGCAGCGCAGATAGGGCGGGGATCGACCGATGAGCGAGCGGCGCAAACTTATCCTACTGATCGCGGCATTTTTAGGGGCCTACCTGCTGCCGTTGGGCGACGAGCGCGTGCGCGGCGCGCTGCTCGAGGCGTTTTGGATGCTGCGCGACTATGCACGCGAACACGTGTTGTTCTGCCTGGTCCCTGCGTTCTTCATCGCCGGAGCCATCGGCGTGTTCGTGTCCCAGGCCGCGGTGATGCGCTATTTCGGCGCGCAGGCCAACCGCGTGTTGGCTTACTCGGTGGCCGCGGTCTCCGGCGGCATCCTGGCGGTCTGCTCGTGTACCGTGCTGCCGCTGTTCGCGGGCATCCACCGCCGTGGCGCGGGGATCGGCCCGGCCGCGGCGTTTCTCTATGCGGGCCCGGCGGTTAACGTGCTGGCGATTGTGCTCACTGCGCGGGTGCTGGGCTGGAAGCTGGGGCTGGCGCGGGCGCTGTTCGCCGTGGGTTTCTCGATCGTGATCGGGCTGGTCATGGCGCTGATCTTCCGTCGCGAGGAGCAGGAACGCGCGGCCTCCGGGATGTTCGCCTCAACGGCCGAACAGCCGCGACCGCTGTGGCGCACCGGCCTGTACTTCCTGTCGATGGTGCTGATTCTGGTCTTCGCCGCCTGGGCCAAGCCCAAGACTGACGGCGGCCTGTGGCACGCGATCTACGCGATCAAGTGGCCGGTGGTCGGTGTGCTGCTGCTGGGGCTGGGGCTGATGCTCCGCAGTTGGTTTAATCGCGACGAGCTGCGCGATTGGGTCGATTCGACCTGGGATCTGACCAAGCAGATTGCCCCGCTGCTGCTGGCAGGCGTGCTGGTCGCCGGGTTCCTGCTCGGACGGCCGGGCATGGACGCCGGAATCATTCCCGGCCGTTACGTGGCCTCGTTGGTGGGCGGCAACTCATTGAGTGCCAACCTGTTTGCCTCGGTGGCTGGGGCGCTGATGTATTTCGCCACCCTGACAGAGGTGCCGATCCTCGAGGGACTGATCGGCGCGGGCATGGGACAGGGCCCGGCGCTGACCCTGCTGCTGGCCGGGCCCGCGCTGTCGTTGCCGAACATGATCGTGATCTACGGCGTGCTCGGTCCACGCAAATCGAGCGTCTACTTCGCGCTGGTGATCGTGATGTCCGCTGCTGCGGGCACGCTCTACGGCGCGTTGGTGCAATAGATGAAAATCGAGGTGCTCGGGCCGGGCTGCACGCGTTGCGAACGAACCTATGAGACCGTGCGCGCCTACCTTGAGGAGCGCGGCCTGCAGCACGAGCTGGTCAAGGTTGACAAGGTCGACGAGATTATCAAATACGGCCTGCTGGCCATGCCCGCGCTGGTGATCGAGGGCAAGGTCGTGTTGAGCGGCAAGGTGCCGCGCAGGCGCGATCTGGAAAAACTACTGGGATAAAACCAAGGAGACCTCGATGAAGATCAAGGTGCTGGGACCGGGCTGCCGCAATTGTCATGCGCTGCTCGAGACCACTAAGACCGCCGTGGCCGAGCTGGGGCTGGACGCCGAGATCGAGTACGTCACGGATATCGACAAGATTATCGAGTACGTGGCGTTGACTCCGGGCCTCGTGGTTGACGGCAAGGTAGTACATCAGGGCAAACCGCTGCCCAAGCTTGACGCGGTCAAGCGACTGCTGAAGGAGGCAAAATGAAAACCGTGCGTATATTGATGGTTTCAACAATTCTGGTGATGCTGCTTTGCGTCGGCTCCTCGGCTTCGGACGCACAGCCGGCCGAGCAGAGCACGATCTACTTTCTCCATCAGTCCAACGCCTGCCACTGCATCGATGTGGCATGCCAGGCCGCGCAGCCGCTGGCCGACAAGATCGAGGGCGCACTGGCCCAGGGCATCACGCTAAAACGCCTCGACTATGCAAAGCAGCCTGAACAGGTCGACGCGTTAACGAGCCGCTACAAGCTGTTTACTTTTCCCGCGGTGCTGGCGGTCGGAGCGGACGGCGCGGAGCTGTACAAGGCCCAGGGGCGGTTGGACAATGAGCTAGTGTTCGGCGAGCTTGAGCAACTGGGACTGGTCCTAAATAAGCCCGATTGATGCAGGGTCTGTTCGACAACGTCGGAACCTATATCCAGACCAGCCCCTGGCTGGCGCTGGTCGTGGTGTTTCTCGGCGGCCTGCTGACCGCGAGCAACCCCTGCGTGCTGGCGATGATTCCGCTGACAATCGGCTTCGTCTCCGGCGACAACGCTATCAAGTCCACCAAGCGAGCCTTCATCTTCTCGCTGCTGTTCGTGCTCGGGCTGGCCGTGATGTTCACCGGCATGGGCATTGCCGCAGCGTTGCTGGGCAAGCTGTTCGGTCGGGTATCCAGTGTCTGGAACTTGGTGGTGGCCGGGGTCTGCCTGCTGATGGGTTTGCATCTGACGGGGTTGCTGAAAATCCCGATTCCGCAATTGAACGTCAATCCGAAACTCAAGGGCACTGCGGGCGCTTTTGTGCTCGGGCTGCTGTTCGGCGTGGTATCGGCGCCCTGCGCAGCGCCGATGCTGGTGGTGCTGTTGGCCTACATCGCGGGCAGCGGATCGTCGGTTGTTTACGGCGGCCTGTTGCTGCTGGCCTATGCCTCGGGGCATTGTGCGTTGATCGTGGTCGCCGGAACCAGCATGGGCGCGGCCAAGGCGGTCATTGAAAATAAACGGCTGACCTCCGCCACCAACTTGCTGCGGCGTGCCGCTGGCGTGCTGATAATCGTTGTCGGCGGATTCTTCGCATTCCGGGGATTGCGATGAGCGCATCGATCACCCGCAAGCTGTCCCTGCTCGACCGTTACCTGACCCTCTGGATTTTCGTGGCGATGGCCGTGGGGGTGCTCGGCGGCTACCTGCGGCCGGGAGTCGCCGAGTTTTGGAATCGATTCTCGGTGGGCACGACCAACGTGCCGATCGCCGTGGGCCTGATCCTGATGATGTACTCGCCGTTGGCCAAGGTACGTTACGAGGAGATGGGCCGCGTGTTCCGCGACTAGAAGGTGCTCGGCCTGTCGCTGGTGCAGAACTGGGTCGTCGGGCCGCTGCCCGTTCGCCTGGCGCGGGTCGGCTGCCGTGGCCTGGAACGGCGCGGTCAGCCCCTGTGTGACGTTGCTGCACACCCATCATTGCCTGCTCTACGGACGCCCGCGTCACGTGCGTAGCTTCCACGTGGGCAACGTCAGTCAGCAAGATCTGGCCGCGATTTGGCGCTCCAAACAGTTCCGCAGGTTTCGCACCGGGGTGCGCGAGTTCGACTTCTCGCCCTGTCCCAGCTGCGGCGGCTGCTCCCTGGCCGAGGCCAACGAAGAGGACTGCTTTGGCAACGAATTTCCCACCTGCGGCGGCTGCCTGTGGGCCAAGGGATTGCTTGTTTGTCCTTAGGCGCTTTTACGGCGCTCTCGATCCTTACTCTGGGTCAACGAACCACTCCGCGTCGGCAGGTCTGATCAGGCCGGCTGGTCCTGGGGCTCGGCAATGCGGCTTCGAGCCGCCTATGAAAGAGGGCAGTCAAGTATCGTTGCTGGTTTTCCTCCGGCGAGGATGATTTCAGCTCCCTCCATCCGCCTATTCGAGGTCTTGCGCCTCAGATCATCGTTCGAACGG